>JBILIO010000061.1:0-9253 GCA_044349915.1 Sphingobacteriales bacterium
ACGGTTGAATTTCTAGTAGATAAGCACCGTAATTTCTACTTCATGGAAATGAATACCCGTATTCAGGTTGAACACCCGGTTACCGAAGAGGTAATTAATTTCGATTTAATTAAAGAACAAATAAAAGTGGCGGCAGGCATTGCTATTTCTGGCAAAAACTACGAGCCAGCTATGCATGCGATTGAATGCAGAATTAACGCAGAAGATCCATGGAATAACTTCAGACCCTCACCAGGTAAGATTACCAACTTTCATAGCCCAGGAGGTCACGGAGTGCGCGTAGACACACACGTTTACGCCGGCTATATGATTCCTTCAAATTACGATTCCATGATTGCAAAACTGATTACCGTTGCGCAAACAAGAGAAGAAGCTATTTCTACCATGGAAAGAGCTTTGAGCGAATTTGTGATTGAAGGCGTAAAAACAACCATTCCATTTCACCTAAAATTATTAAAAGACCCCGAATTTAGAGCGGGGAATTTTACCACAAAGTTCTTAGAGAGTTTCGACTTTTCAGAATAATAAAAAAAGCGAGTTTAGGCTCGCTTTTTTTATTGATAATTAATTGAGCTCATCTGAAATACTTTCCTAAATTTGATATTCAATATGTCCGACTTTTTTAAAAAAATACGCAGCGCAACTAATCCAAATGCAGAGATGTCTTTCGTAGACCATCTAGAAGCATTGCGCTGGCATTTAGTAAGGTCATCGGCTGTCATTATTACTTTAGCGCTAACCGCTTTTATGTATAAAGACATTTTATTCGATGTCATTATATTTGGACCAAAGAAAACTGATTTTTGGACCTATAGAAAATTATGTGAAATTGCTAATTACTATCATTTAGATGCCGGATTATGCATCGATAAAATAAATTTCACCATCATGAACAATACGATGGCTGGTCAATTTAATTTACATTTAACTGCCGCATTTTATGCAGGCTTTATTATGGGTTTCCCTTATCTGCTGTTCGAGCTTTGGAAATTTATCAAACCAGGCTTGAGTATAAAAGAAAGAAAGAACGCAAGAGGTTTAATTTTTTACGGCTCTTTTTTATTTTTAACAGGCATTTTATTTGGCTATTTTATTATTACGCCAATGTCGATTAACTTTTTAGGAAGCTACGAAATTAGTTCAGAGATTGTAAACCAAATTACTTTGGATAGCTACCTCTCCACAGTGGCCATACTTACCATGGCAACTGGCCTGGTTTTTGAATTGCCCATTGTAATTTATTTTTTATCAAAGATTGGCATCATGACGCCAAAATTTATGCGGAGTAACAGAAGGATTGCTTTCTTTTTAATTATTTTAATTGCGGCATTTATTACTCCAACGCCAGATGCGCCAACTTTGTTGCTAGTTGCAACGCCCCTATACTTCTTGTACGAGATCAGTATTTTTGTTTCGGCTCGAGTAGCTAAAAGAAAAAAAATAGCAGAAGATTTATTTTATCAAAATAACTAATATGAAAATAGCCATTGGAGGAGACCACGCTGGTTTCGAATACAAAGAAATTTTAATTGACATGCTGAAAGCAGATGGTCACGAAGTAAAAGACTTTGGTCCATATAACTTAGACTCTGTAGACTATCCAGACTTTGTGCACCCGGTGGCCAATGCCATCAATGATCAGTCTTTTGAAATGGGAATTCTTATTTGCGGAAGCGCTAATGGTGTTGCAATTACCGCTAATAAACACAAAGACATTAGAGCGGCCATTTGCTGGGATAGCCCATTAGCTAGCCTTGCACGTTCGCACAACGATGCCAATATATTGTGCATTCCAGCTCGTTTTGTTAGCGTTGAACAAGCTAAAGAAATAACAAACTTATTTTTAAATACCGCTTTCGAAGGTGGTAGACATGCCAATAGAGTAAATAAAATTAACTGCTAATCCATTCCAATCAATCAAATGAAAAAAAGTATTTTCATAGGCATTGCCTTTAGCTTGAGTAGCATCGCTTTTGCACAGAAACCAATTAACGCTTCAGATTTTGGAGAAAGTATTAATCCAAAAGATTTATACAAACACCTTTCGGTATTGGCTTCTGACAATTTTCAAGGCAGAGAAACCGGACAAAAAGGACAAAAAGCTGCGGCCAATTATATAGCAAATGAATTTGACAGATTAAGATTAACGCCAGCTGGTAACGATCGTTTTTTTCAAACCTTCGGATTAATCAAAAAAACATTGGCTGCTCGAAAATTCATCGTTAATCAACAACAATTTAATTATGGTGACGATTTTTTCTGCGCAAAAAATATTAGTAATGTAAATTTTCAAAGCAACGAAATAGTTTTTGCCGGATATGGTATTATAGACAAAAAAAGAAACGACTTTAAAGACTATTATATTGAAGGAAAAGTAGTCGTTATTTTAGCTGGGGAGCCTAAAAATAAAAAAGGTTTTTACCTACTGAGTAATAGTAAAGAAAAAAGTGAATGGTCTAATAAAAACAAGAAGATTGCTGCTATTCAAAAATTAAAGCCAAAAGCAATTTTAATTATCGATGCAGACTACGCAAAGTTTGCGAAAAAATATAAACACCAAATGGAAACGCCAAGTATGGGATTGGCAGAAAACCTAAAAAAAGAACCTGAAGTAGCAAGCAAAGAAAAAGCGGTGAATGATTGCCCTGTCATTACTATCAACGACAGTGTTGCAACAGCCTTGCTTTTACCAAACAATAAAAACATAGCTAAGCTTAGAAGTAAATATAGCAAACGCAGAAGCATTGATCCTTTCGTGCTTAAAAGTACGCTTTCAGCAAATATTGTTTTTCTCGAAGAGCCACTCAATTCCGAAAATGTAATTGCTTATATTCCAGGAACAGAAAGGCCAAATGAATTTGTTTATATCACGGCGCATTACGACCACATTGGGGTAATTGATAACGAAGTATACAACGGCGCCGATGATGATGGTTCCGGTACTGTTGGCGTGCTTGAAATTGCAGAGGCATTTGCTTTGGCAAGAGACCAAGGCCAAGGTCCCAAAAGAAGCATTGTTTTTATGACGGTAGCCGGAGAAGAAAAAGGTTTACTAGGTTCAGAGTTTTATACAAGCAACCCCACCTTTCCAATAAACAATAGCGTTTGTGATTTAAACATCGACATGATTGGCAGAGTAGACGATGCGCATAAAAAAGACTCTAATTATATTTATGTAATTGGTTCGGATAAAATTAGTTCGGATTTACACGAAATAAATGAAAAAATGAATACCGCTTATACGCATATGAATTTAGATTATACATTCAATAGCCCAAGCGATCCAAATCGTTTTTACTACAGAAGTGATCATTATAATTTTGCAAAATACAATATTCCAATTATTTTTTATTTTAATGGTGTACACGAAGACTATCACAAAGCAACAGACGAAATTGCTAAAATAAATTTTGGCATGCTTAGTAATAGAACAAAACTTGTTTTTTATACTGCTTGGGAAATTGCCAATCGCGCAGAACCTTTAAGGAAAGACAAGAAAAACGATTTTGAAAATAACCGTTAAAAGCTACATAAATTTATAATGAGCACGACCGCATCACAATTTCAATCAAAAACAGAAGAGAAATCTTTTGATGCGTCGCATCGTCAAAAAATTAAATTCAATATTGGTAAATATGATGTTGCCGTTACAAAAGGCCTTCCCCAATTTGCTAATTTAGAAGCTGCTCGAAAAAAAGCACACCTTATTAAATGGAAAACAATTGAAAACCTTGATCGCTATCTTTTAGAGTTTGAAAGTAATTTCATCAGAAAAGGTGGAAAGGTTATTTGGGCAAACACGGTGGAAGAAGCGCAAAAAGAAATACTTGCTATTCTTAAAAAACACGAAACAAAAATGTTAGTGAAATCGAAGTCGATGGCTTGCGAAGAAATTGAGATC
This sequence comes from Sphingobacteriales bacterium, assembly GCA_044349915.1. Classification (GTDB taxonomy): domain Bacteria; phylum Bacteroidota; class Bacteroidia; order Sphingobacteriales; family Sphingobacteriaceae; genus CAIKLP01. The sequence continues at coordinate 3,902 of JBILIO010000061.1, forward strand.
AACGAATTTCTAGCCGCAAACAAAATAGATTCGATAGAAACCGACTTAGGGGAATATATTGTACAGCTACTTGGCCAAAAGCCTTACCACATTGTCACTCCAGCCATGCACTTATCTAAAGAAGATATTGCAAAACTGTTTCACGAAAAATTCGGCACACCATTAGATGCAAGCCCAGAAGCACTCACACTCAAAGCAAGAGAATTGCTGCGCGCAAAATATACCACTGCAACAGCCGGTATAACTGGTGCTAATTTTTTAATAGCCGACACAGGCAGTATTTCTATTACCGAAAATGAAGGGAATGCCAGACTCAGTACCACTTTCCCAAAAGTACATATTGCGGTTGTGGGTATAGAAAAAATTATTCCCTCTATAAAAGATTTAGATTTATTTTGGCCACTATTAAGTACCCGAGGTACGGGCCAACAAATGACCGTTTACAATTCGATTATCAATGGGCCAAAAAAATTAGGGGAAAGTGATGGCCCAGAAGAAATGTATGTGGTACTACTAGACAATGGTCGCAGTAATTTATTAGCACAAAAAGACCAACGCCAAGCCTTGTATTGCATTCGCTGTGGAGCATGCTTAAACGCCTGTCCTGTATATAAAAATATTGGTGGGCACAGCTACGACACAACCTACAGTGGCCCTATAGGTAGTATTATTACGCCTCATTTAAAAGGCATGGAAGAATTTAAGCATTTAAGTTATGCCTCTACCTTATGTGGTAATTGCTCCGAAGTATGTCCTGTGAAAATTGATATTCATAAAGTGTTATTATATAATAGAAGAGATGCTGTGGCACAACATATCTACCCAAAATCCGAAAAAATAGCTTGGTTTTTTTGGAAGCAATCTATGTTACACCGAAAACTAATTGATTTGTTTACTGGTAAATGGAAAAGCTATTTTGTGAGTAAACTATTTTCACAATCTTGGGGGAAAAGAAGAGCATTGCCAATTTTTGAAGAACAATCATTTGCACAGCTTTGGAGAGCTAAAACAAATCCAAAGAAAAAATAAAATTAAATTACGCTTAACATGAAATTCGACCGCAACAACTGTTCCGATGAATTATTAATTGCGCTTTATCAGCAAATTTTAAAGCCAAGAATGATCGAAGAAAAAATGTTGATTTTACTTAGACAAGGTAAAATTGGCAAATGGTTTTCGGGTATTGGCCAAGAGGCCATATCTGTAGGGTCTACCGCGGCTTTGGATTCATCTTCTTATATTTTACCCATGCACCGAAACCTTGGGGTGTTTACTTCAAGAAATATTCCACTTGCCAAATTAATTGCGCAGTTTCAAGGGAAATCGACGGGCTTTACAAAAGGCCGTGATCGTTCTTTTCATTTTGGCACACAAGATTATAAAATTATAGGTATGATCTCGCACTTGGGCCCGCAATTGGCCTTGGCAGACGGCATTGCGCTTGCAGACAAATTAACGAATACGGCAAAAGCTACGCTGGTATTTACTGGCGACGGCGCAACAAGTGAAGGCGATTTTCATGAAGCGCTGAATGTAGCAGCGGTTTGGAATTTGCCAGTTATTTTTGTGATTGAAAATAATGGCTATGGTTTATCCACTCCTGTATCGGAACAATATAAATGCGAAAATCTTGCCGACAAAGGCATAGGTTATGGTATAGAAGCTATTCAAATAGATGGAAATAATATTTTAGAAGTTTACCATACGATCAAAAAATACGCAGATGAAATTTGCATTGATCCGCGACCCATATTAATTGAATGTAAAACCTTTAGGATGCGCGGCCACGAAGAAGCTTCGGGTATAAAATATGTGCCTAAAGATTTATTGGAATTTTGGGCAGCAAAAGATCCAGTTGAAAACTATGAACAATTTCTTTTATCAGAAAAAATTATTGACGAAGAATTTATAGCAAATTTAAAGTTGAATTTTAAACAAGAAATTGATGCAGCTGTTATACAAGCATTCAACGATCCATCGGTTAGCATATCTACCGAAACTGAATTGCAGGACATGTATGCTCCAGCAGCCGCACAGATTGTTGCAACAACAGATAACAAAACAAACAAAAGATTTTTAGACGCTATTTCGGATGCCATGAAACAAGCCATGCGCAAACATTCGAATTTAGTAATTATGGGGCAAGACGTAGCAGAATATGGTGGCGCGTTTAAAATTACCGAAGGCTTTGTAGAAGAGTTTGGAAAAGAAAGAGTGCGCAATACACCACTTTGCGAATCCGCAATTGTAGGTGCAGCAATGGGTTTGGCCATTAACCACCACAAGGCAATCATGGAAATGCAATTTGCAGATTTTGCTACGGTTGGCTTCAATCAAATAATCAACAACCTTGCTAAAACTTATTACCGATGGGGACAAGCGGTTGATGTGGTAATTCGTATGCCAACAGGTGCGGGCACTGGTGCTGGGCCATTTCATTCGCAAAGTAACGAAGCTTGGTTTACAAAAACACCCGGATTAAAAGTGGTTTACCCTGCATTTCCGTCCGATGCAAAAGGTTTGCTTGCCAGCGCCATTGAAGATCCAAATCCGGTCATGTATTTTGAACATAAATTTTTATACCGTGGTATTTCAGAAGAAATATTAGACGATTACTATACTACACCTATTGGAGAAGCAAAATTAATAAAGTCGGGAAATAAAGTTTCGATTATTACCTATGGCTTAGGCGTGCATTGGGCTTTAGACTATCTGAATGAAAATACAAACATCGATGCAGATTTAATTGACCTAAGAAGTTTGCAACCTTGGGATAAAAACGCCGTCGAACAATCTGTTCGAAAAACGGGCCGTGCATTTATTTTACACGAAGACACCTTAACGAATGGATTTGGCGCAGAACTGGCTGCTCATATAGCAGAACATTGTTTTAGCTTTTTAGACGCACCAGTGATTCGCTGTGCAAGCCTAGACACCGCTATTCCTATGGATAAAGGCTTAGAAGATAATTTTTTAGCAAAAGCAAGAATTGGAGAAAAACTAACTGCACTCTTAAATTACTAAGAAATTATTTTTGAATTGCTTGTAAATAGTCGCCAACAATTAAACAAGACTCTTCTAGCATAAAATCAAAAGCTTTCTCGGCTTTAGGCTTAGGATCGCCTTTCTTGATTGGGGCAAGTCCTCTAGCAATTCTTTTTTCGTTATCTCTAGCCAAACTCTCCGCTTCTTTTTCGTCTCTTTCTTTTTTGGCCACCATTTCGTTTAATGTCGCAGATGTTTCTGCATCGCGCAATTTTAATTCTTTAATATCGGCTAGTAAATATTCAAAATCTTTATTTCCTTTCATTCTTTTGTCATGCTTTTCTATTAATACTCTTTTAATAGGCGCAATGTTTGCTAAAGTTTTGTAATTACTTCGCTTAATCTCATCCCATGGTAAAGCAGCAGGTTCGGCACTTTCGCCATATTTGTCGGCAGCAAAAACCATTGGAAATGAAATATCGGGGCTTACGCCTTTATGCTGAGTTGAACTACCATTGATGCGGTAAAACTTGGCGATTGTTAAATTAATTTGTCCAAATTTATTGGTATTGCCAATTACTTTAGAAGCTCCTTCGCCCATCATTTGATCTAAATCGATCGAATTTTGTACCGTGCCTTTACCAAAACTTTGTGTGCCAATAATAATTCCTCTGCCATAATCTTGAATAGCAGCAGCAAAAATTTCGGATGCAGATGCGCTGAATCGATCGATTAACACTGCCATTGGACCATCCCATAAAATACTTGGATCATCGTCTTCGCCAACTTCAATTTTATTTTTGGTATCTCGAACTTGAACAACAGGACCTTGCTTTAAAAACAATCCAGTTAAATCAATAGCTTCCATCAAAGAGCCACCGCCATTGCTTCTTAGGTCTACAACAATAGCATCTACTTTTGCAGCTTTTAAAGAATCAATAATCAATTTAACATCTCGGGTAGTGCTTTTGTAATTTAAATCGCCCGCTTGATAAGCTTTAAAATCTGCATAAAATGCGGGAATATCGATGATGCCAATTTTTATCTCTTTGCCATTTGATGGAATGGTTTTGATTTCTTTTTTAACAGATTGATCTTGCAATACGATTTTCTCTCTTACAATAGAAATGATTTTTGGACTGGCAATGTCTTGTCCTTTTGAAACAATTTTTAACCTAACGGTTGTTCCTTTAGCTCCTCTAATTAATTGAATTGCATTATCTAATCTCCAGCCTACAATGTCTACAAACTCTCCATCCCCTTGTGCAACGGCTACAAATTTATCATCTATTGCAATTTGTCCGGACTTATCTGCAGGACCTCCGGGTACAACTGCAGCAACCATTACAAAATCGTTTTCAAATTTTAAGGTTGCACCAATTCCTTCCAAAGATCTTGCCATATCAATGTTAAATTTTGCGGCATTATTTGGATTGAAATAATTTGTATGTGGGTCGATTGATTCGGTATAGGCGGTCATTAAAGATTGAAAAGCATCGTAACTCTCTATCTTAGCAATTTGCGAAAGCAAATTTTCGTATCGTTTTTTTAAAGTCTCTTTACTTTTTGCCTCGTCTGTGCCAGCTAATTTTAAATTCAATAAATCATATTTTAACCTTTGCATCCAATAGGCATCCATCTCTGCTTGCGTTTGCATGAATGGTAATTTTTCTCTATTGTACACTAAAGATTCGTTTTTGGTAAAATCGAAAGGGGTATTTGGCAATTGCGCAATCATAAATTGAATTCTATTCACATACCTTTCGAGGTAAACATTAAACATATGGTATGCGGGTTCTAAATCGCCCATCACCATTTGGTCATCCATTAAATCTCTATTTTCTTTAAACTCGATTACCTCTTTTTCGAAAAAATATACCCGGTTATCATCTAACGATTTTAAATAATTATCAAAAATTAATCGTGATAAAGAATCTCCAATTGGTACTTTTTTATAATTGTAATTTGCAATCAAACTCGCTACTTGTCTGCTCACTTCTATTTGTTTTTCGTCTGGATGTAAAACTTTAATAGTGGTATCTGGAGCGCAATAAGAAAATGCGGTTAGGCTTAAAATGGCCAATACGCTAGTAATGCTAAATAACTTCATAGATTTGTTGATCATCTTGCAAATTAAAAAAATAATTAAAGTAATTTTAAGAAAAAATAAGCTTTGTGCTAAAATTGCTGTTACAATCTAATTATTTTTAATTTAGCAAGATGACCGTGCTCCCAGCAGATTTTATTAAAAAAATCGAACAGCAGTTTCCCGACCAAGCAAGTGCAATCATCACTGCGCTAGATGATGCTTCTTACACTTCTTTTAGGTTAAACCCGAGTAAATCCACTGCGAACCCTTTTGACAAT
>JBILIO010000062.1:0-9186 GCA_044349915.1 Sphingobacteriales bacterium
ACCTGAGCTTATTCCCACATACCCTATTTTTTACACGCTTACCTTGGTTAATCTTTTTAATCATTACCAGTATTTATTTATTTAAATACATAGACTTTAGATATAGCAGTTTACCAGCCGGTATACTTTTTATTATCTGTTTATTTATTATAGACGAAGGGGTGAGCAATGCCATGCGTAGTGGTAGAGTAGAAATGCCTGCCATGGCGATTATGGCTGCTGCATTTTATTACGCATTGAAAAGGAAACATCCTTTTTTACAAGCGCTACTCGTAAGCTTATTGTTTATTGCACATCCGGGTGTTTACCCAATTGCTATAATTTTAGGAATAGAACTAATTACTAGAAAAAATACCGCTAGTAAACGCAGTTTATTTGCATTAATTATGCTGGCTATGCCGCTACTTTATTTAAGTATGGCGCATTTTAACTTCAGCGATATATACCAACAATTAATTGAACATGGCAAAGAGCACGATGGCCACGATCAAGTAAATAATATATTTTACCAACATTTTATTCAACGATTTTTACCAAGCTATCAATATCAATTTTGGATTATTGTATTAGCTGTAATAGCTCATTTTACTTGTGCTTATACCTTATTGGTTAAAAAGAATTATCGCCAACATATTGTAGAAATTGCATTTTTAGCTACCAGTATTTTTTGGTTTTTTACCCTCGCCCCTTTTTATAGATATACTCCTATTTTAATTTTATTACTCTATCTACATTGGCCCGAAATGTCTAAACGACTTTTATCATTTGCCGGATATTTACGCATTAGTTTTAGGGCTGCTAAAATTTGGCAATTGGCTCTAATGGCTTTGTTTATTGGCTATTGCAGCCTACCATTTTTTATTAGAAATAGCGTGGCAATACATCAAAGCGCACAGCGCAACGAGTATGATGCTTACCAATGGATAAACGAACAAATTAAACAAACACCCAACGAAAAAATATTAATCATAGACGAACCGATTGCATTTTATTATGCTATGCAACACGACAACATTGTTTACACCCTGCCTCATGCAGTTAAAAAGTTTCGATTTGAAAATTACGACAGGGTATTTTATTTAACGCAGCGAGCAGCTCCGGCACAAGCCGATAGCATTGCGCAATATATGCCTTCGAGTAATTCAAATCAGTCTAGCATTTTTAAGAAAAATATCATCACTTACCACGGTATGCGATTGTATCAAATTAAATCGGAACAAGCCTTACAAAACCTTTATAGAAAATAACATGTTATTAGTAGCCAAAAATATCAGTAAATCTTACGGCAAATTAGCCGTTTTAAAATCTGTCGATTTAAGCATAGCTGCTTCCGAAATTATAGCTATTGTTGGCGCTTCGGGTGCTGGTAAAAGCACATTGTTGCATTTGTTAGGCACCCTCGACAAAACAGATACCGGTAATATTATTTTCGATGGTACCGATTTTACAAAATTAAATGACAAAGCCCTTAGTGCATTTAGAAATCAACACATGGGTTTTATTTTTCAATTTCATCATTTATTACCCGAATTTACCGCTTTAGAAAATGTATGTATACCAGCTTATATTGCTAAAGAAAATAAAGCGGATGCAGATGCTAGAGGCTTGAAACTACTTACGCAATTAGGTTTAGCAGATCGAGCAGAACATAAACCCTCGGAGCTTTCGGGTGGTGAACAACAACGAGTTGCTATAGCACGTGCATTAATTAACAATCCTGCTATTATTTTTGCCGATGAACCAACCGGAAATTTAGACTCTAATAATGCGAATGAAATTAACGAATTGTTTTTGAAAATTAGAAAAGATATGGGCGTGGCTATTGTAATTGTAACCCACAATAGCTCACTAGCAAGCATTGCAGACCGACAGCTACTGATGAAAGATGGAAATTTAATTGCTTAAACTTTCTTCTTCATAAAATAACGGTAATCTAAATAGTATAATACTTTTAAAGTAAGCTGGTTATTTTGCGGCTGCGCAAATGTATTTACTAAACTTCCTGCAAATTGACTACCTGCAAAACGACGATTCGAAATTAAATTGTTGTAATCACTGACATTATTTTTCCAAACAATAATTAAATCGCTACCAGGAGCAAAGCGCCAGCTAAAAACCAAGTCGGCGTTGAAAAAACTCACATTTCGATTATTATTGACTTGGTAATTAGTCGTATCGGCGATTAAATTTCCTGCCTCATTTAACAACATATATTTATTGATTGAAACCGTGCTCCAATAATATCGTAAACGCAAAGTAAGCGACGTGTTTTTATTGAAAATATAAGAAGAACTAAACAAGTTTTCTTGGGTGCGTACATTTCTAAAAGCAAAATAAATTAAATCGTCGTTGATTTTAGCAGCAAAGCCCTGCCCGCCTACATCTTGACTAATCACGAAATTATTACTTAACCTAAAGCGATCCGATACGCGCAACATAGGCGTTATATTGAAATAGTAATATTTGCCTTTTGCGGTAAAATCTCGAAAATATCCTGCCGATGCATCGATGGCTAATCGTTTACGGTAATCGCTAGAGATATCACTTTCGAAGCCCATAAAGTTTGGTGAAATAAATTTACGGCCAATAGTTCTCGGCTCATAAATATCATGATCACCAATTGGTTTTACAAAAACAGAAACCCCATGGTAAAAGAAATTTTTAAACACATTCCAAAAAGCGGCATCAAAATTAAATGATTGAAATTGTTTAGTTCTAAAAGTAGTAGAATAAGAAGAATTAAATCTATATCCGTGCTTTTGTGTTCGGAGCGAGGGTTTAAATTCTTGATAATTTAAATTTAAATAATGCGTAATTTCATCGGGGCTCTGCAATAAGCCTAAATCATTGGGGTTATAGGTATCACTTTCGATATTAGTCAATAATGAAAATTTAAATTTACCACTTACCTTTTCTAATCCAAAGGCATACCTAAAACCATCGCTGATAGAATCACTAAATGTTTTTCTATTATAGGCCCCAAAGCCATTTACTTTAAAGCGATCCTTTTTATCATTAATAGCAAACTCAACGGCCGAAACATTCGCATTGCCTGCATTTAATTGACGCGTAACATTGGTATTCATAAAAGAAATAAAACTATTGTGTTTTAAGGTCTGATTGAAAGAAATAATATTATAGTTACTGAATGGCTCTGTAATAATTGTTTTTTCTTCGCCACTCTCTAGCCTAATGCTAGCTTGTGTTTGCGAAGTAATGGCATTTAAGAAACCAATGCCTAATCCGCTTGGGCTGCGACCAGTAACTTTAGTAGCATTGATTAATTGTACTTGTCCCGGATTGCTGAGTATTTGTATACTTGAATCGCTGCGCATACTTTCTACACTTGCAAATCCTTTGGGCGTTCCACCAATTCGCCTTGGATAAAATAAATTTCCTACATTAAATAACTCGGTGCCTTCGACAAAAAATGGTCGATTTTCTTGATACTGCACTTCGAATGCACTTAAATTTAAAATTTTATTATCCGATTGCACCTGTCCAAAATCGGGAGCTAGCGTAAGGTCTAAGGTATAGCTATCGTTGATACCATATTTTAAATCCAGGCCTGCATTATAAGCCGAAGAAAAATTACTTTGCGCTTCGATGTTGGCTGGGTAGTGGTTTTCGGTTAAGCCTAAATAAGGCGTAAGCGATAAACGCAAGGGAGCATCGATTTTTGTAATACCTACCATATCACCAAAATAGGCGATCCTGTTTTTTAAAGTAGGTTCAATAAATGGCCAAGAAAGTAATTCTCTTTTTCGCCTAATATTTCTTAAAACTTGAATGCCCCATTTTTGTTCGTTTTTATTCGGAAAACGAATAGCCGAATAAGGAATTTTTATTTCTACGTTCCAACCATCTGCCGTTATTTTTACAGCACTTTCCCAAATGGCATCAAAATTGTCGGTATTAGATCTTTCGTCAAACTGCACGCCAGCGGCAGTTACACCAAAAGTAAAAGTATTTTGAAAATCGTAATAGGTATCGAAGCTTACGCTGAACCAATCGTTGTACATGTATCTATCTCGAACCGAAAATTCTTTTTGAATACTATCTGGTTTACCGTCGCATAATTGCGCACTGATATAAATGGCATCATCGTTATAAATAATCTTTACCAATGTGGGTTCGGAAGGACTGATATTTTGAAAGGGTTCTTGCTGTTTGAACTCGGTAATGCTTGGTGCAGTATGCCAATCCATTTCGTTGATTTGCCCATCAATTTTAATACTTTGGCTCATGCGTTGCGATACATAGGCCGGCCTTTGGTTATCAGAAGCCTTAACAGTAAAGCTTAGGAACAAGAAAGTAGCAAAGGGTATCAATCGCATGGCGCGAAAATACATATAAAATCTATTCAGATTTGTAAAAATTATGCTTGATTAAACGCAAAATAGATGTATTTTTACGCCAAATTCTAAAAAAATGAACATTCACGAATATCAAGGAAAATCAATTTTAAAATCATTTGGCGTACGTATTCAAGAAGGTATTGTAGCTGAAACAGCCGAACAAGCCGTTACTGCTGCTCAAGAACTTCAAAAAACAACCGGAACCGGATGGTGGGTTGTGAAAGCACAAATTCATGCAGGTGGTAGAGGAAAAGGTGGTGGTGTAAAATTAGCTAAAACCCTTGATGATGTGAAAGAGAAAGCAAGCCAGATTATCGGTATGCAGTTAATTACTCCTCAAACAGGCGCAGAAGGTAAAAAAGTAAATAAAGTGTTGATCGCCGAAGATGTATATTATCCTGGCGAATCTGAAACAAAAGAGTTTTACATGAGCGTATTATTAAATAGAGCAAGTGGCAGAAACATTATCATGTACTCTACCGAAGGTGGAATGGACATTGAAGAAGTTGCAGAGCACACGCCTCATTTAATTTTCAAAGAAGAAATTGATCCTAAAGTTGGATTGCAAGGTTTTCAAACTAGAAAAATTGCTTTCAATTTAGGTTTATCGGGTGATGCATTTAAAGAGATGACTAAATTTGTGGCCGCGCTTTACAAAGCATACGAAGCAACCGATTCGGCTATGTTTGAAATCAATCCTGTATTGAAAACTTCGGACAATAAAATATTAGCCGTAGATGCTAAAGTTAATTTAGACGAAAACGCATTGTATCGTCATCCAGATTACTTAGCCATGCGCGATGAATTAGAAGAAGACCCTACCGAAGTAGAAGCTGGAAAATCTAATTTGAATTATGTAAAATTAGATGGTAACGTTGGCTGTATGGTGAATGGTGCTGGATTAGCAATGGCCACGATGGACATCATTAAATTATCTGGTGGCGATCCTGCAAACTTTTTAGATGTAGGTGGAACGGCTAATGCAACAACAGTAGAAGCTGGTTTTCAAATTATCTTGAAAGACCCAAATGTGAAAGCAATTTTAATTAATATTTTTGGTGGTATTGTAAGATGCGACCGTGTAGCGCAAGGTGTAATTGATGCCTATAAAAACATTGGAAATATTCCGGTGCCTATTATTGTGCGTTTACAAGGAACCAATGCAGAAGAAGCTAAAAAACTAATTGATGAATCTGGTTTAAAAGTATTTTCTGCTATTGCCTTACAAGATGCTGCAGACTTAGTAAAACAAGTATTGTCAAAATAATACTAGGGCAAAAAAAATAAAAACCAATTAGATTTTCTAATTGGTTTTTTTTATGGATATTTAAGGATGCTAGTAAAAATCTATCCTAACAATCCAAACGAGAAACAACTTGAAGAAGTGGTAGCCTGTTTGCGTAACGGTGGATTAATAATCTATCCAACCGATACCGTGTATGGTTTAGGTTGCGATATTTACCAAGCCAAGGCCATTGAAAAGTTGTGCAAGCTTCGAAATATTAAACCAGAAAAAGCAAATCTTTCTTTTATTTGTGCCGATTTAAGTCATTTATCGGATTTTGTGAAACCCATAGATAACACGATTTTTAGGGTATTGAAACATGCACTCCCCGGCCCTTTCACTTTTATTTTAAATGCAAATAATAAAGTACCGAAACTAATGCATTCAAATAAAAAAACAGTAGGCATTAGAGTTCCCGACAACGAGATTGCGCGAAGCATTGTTAAATTATTAGGCAATCCTATTGTAAGTACTTCTATTCACGACGATGATGAAGTAATAGAATACAGCACCGACCCTGAATTGATTTATGAAAAATACAAAGATTTGGTAGATATGGTAATTGATGGCGGTTATGGCGAACTACAAGCCTCTACTGTGGTTGATTATACAAGTGATGAGCCAGTTATTATTCGCCAGGGCAAAGGCGATTTAGATCATTATTTATAATATATATGGGGACTATTCAGAAAATATTTCAACCATTTACTATATTCTTCCGTTCAAATAGTATCGGCGGAATTATTTTGCTTTTCTGTGTGGCAATTGCTATCATCATTGCTAATAGCCCTTTAGCTGAAGCATATCACCATTTCTTAACAACAAACATTAGCATTTTCTCCAGCCAATTAAATATTCATTTTTTAGTAAATGAAGTATTGATGACGATATTTTTTTTATTAGTAGGCTTAGAAATAAAAAGGGAATTAGTAGAAGGTGAATTAGCGAACATTAAGCAAGCAAGCTTGCCAATATTTTCAGCTATTGGGGGTATGCTCCTCCCCGCGTTATTATATACTTTATTTAACTTTGGTAGCGCAAACATAGCAGGATGGGGTATTCCAATGGCGACCGACATCGCTTTTGCAGTAGCCATTATTTCGCTATTAGGCAAAAAAGTGCCACTTTCTTTAAAAATATTTTTAACCGCACTAGCCATAGTCGATGATTTAGGTGCAATAGTAGTGATCGCTATTTTTTATACCGCAAGTATTCAATGGGGCTATTTATTATTAGCCTTAGCTTGTACTTTTTTATTGCTATTGCTAAACAAAAAAAACAGCAACAATTTATTTTTTTACTTGTTAATAGGCGTCTTTCTATGGTACTTTATTTACCAATCGGGTATCCATGCAACTATTGCTGGCGTGATATTAGCCTTAACTATTCCTACCAATAAAGGAAATAAAATATCACCATTAGAAAAACTAGAACACCGCTTAGCCAAGCCCGTTTCGTTTTTGATCATGCCATTATTTGCATTGGTAAATACAGCCATTGTATTGAATGTAGAAGCTTTCAGCAGCCTAAGTAGCCCTATTGGTTTAGGTATTGGCTTTGGTTTAATTATAGGAAAAGTAATAGGCATAAGTTTATTTGCCTATATCGCTATTCAATTAGGATGGTCTGCTATGCCAACACATTGTAATGCTAAACATATTATTGGCGCCGGATTTTTAGCTGGTATTGGATTTACCATGTCTATTTTTATAGCGCTACTTTCTTTTTCCGATTTACAAACGCAAACCACTGCAAAGCTAGCCATACTTGTAGCTTCAATTATTTCTGGGATGATAGGATTTGCTATTTTACGAACAACCAAAGACTCGGCACAAACAGCTGAACCGACCACAGTGCAGCTATAGTAGCCTGTGCAAAGAAAAATAATCCCCAAATAAAACTTGGCAAATAAGTTAGCTGCTGTAAATTTTTAGCATCACCTGCATTTTTAGCGTCTTTCATACTGATGATTAAAATAATCAAGGAAGAGACCCAAGCATCAACGAATACAACGGCTCCAATTAATATGGCTGCGTAATTTTGATAAACCTCAGTGCCCTTGTAAAACAACAAACCAATAATTATTGCAACAATACTAAGCCAAACGATTCCGTATACATTTCGAACCCAAAAAATTAAATTGAGTAAACTGATGCTAAAAAAAATAAATAAAATATAAATAGCATGGTTATAAAATATGAGATAGGCACATACAATAGCAAACAACGAAGAACCTACATAGCCCGCTAAGGATACAAAGAATTTAGTAAACCAATTGCTCGCCTTAGTGGTGGCTAGGCCTGCGCCCGTGTGGAATAAGTCTATAGAAAGCACCTCGCCTGCAAAAAACAAACTACAAGTAGCGTGTGCGCTTTCGTGAATAAGTGTATTAAAACATTTTAAAAATTTACCAATAACCGGAATATAACTCAAAGCCAATGCAAAAAATAAAGCAACAATGATTTGAGTTTGCAAAGGGCTTAAACTGCTCATGTTATTTTTTTAAAGGTGAATCGGGCTCTTTGGCAAAATGATTGAAAATTAATTGATCGGCTAAGGCAGGAAAATGTTTGGCCAACCAAACAGTTAGCTTGCCTTGAAAGGTAAGCACCAAGCTGCGTTTGCGCTGCTTTACTGCCTGCACAATTTGCAATGCTACTTGTGCTGGTTGCATGATATTTTTTTCATTCATTGGCGATTCGCCCTGATGGCTTCCGTCTTTAGATCGAGCAACTGATCGAATATTAGAAGCGGTAAAACCAGGACAAGCAATTAACACACTTAAACCATTATATAAATTTTCGACCCTTACACTCTCTAAAAAACCTTGCATGGCAAATTTAGATGCTGAATAACCTGTTCGGCCCGGAAGACCTTTATAACCTGCAATAGAGCTCACGCCAACCAATACTCCTTTTGATTTTAACAATTCAGGCAAAGCATGTTTAGTACAAAAAACCGTTCCCCAAAAATTAATATCCATTACTTCTGCCAGCACTTTTAAATCTACTTCTTCGAAAATAGCACGCATCGAAATTCCAGCATTATTAATTAAGACATCAATTCTACCAAATGTGGCAATGGCTTGATTCATTAATTGTTGACATTGCAATTCTTTAGTAACATCTGTTGCCACAGCAATTACTTGAATGCCATACGAATTTTTTAATTGCACTGCAATTTCAAGTAGTTTAGGATGATTGCGTGCTGCTAAAACTAAATGAGCTCCTTCGGCTGCAAATGCAGTAGCCATAGCCATTCCAATACCAGAGCTGGCACCAGTAATAACAACTACTTTTTCTTTTAACTCCATTTTACTCATTACCTAAATGTTGATAGCCACGCCATAATAAAATAAGATCATTCGCAATTTGATAATGTTTTGCATATAAAAGATTTAATCTTTTAGCCGTTGATTCGGAAACGGATTGTTTATTTTTAATGCCATTGACTGGGCTCAAAACACCTGGTTTTAATTTTGGTAAATGTTTATTATCGATTACTTTATTCGCATAACCTACCCACGATTTTTCTAAAAACAAA
>JBILIO010000064.1:0-9016 GCA_044349915.1 Sphingobacteriales bacterium
GACTCTACCAATATTATTAAACCCGAACTTTGCCTCATCACCAACATTTCTTTCGATCACCAGGCTTATTTAGGCCATACGCTCGAAGCCATTGCCGGAGAAAAGGCAGGGATTATTAAAAAGGAAGTGCCAGTGGTTATTGCAAGTACCCAAACGGCTACGCAAGCCGTATTTAAAGAGAAGGCAGCTTCACAAAATGCCCCTATTTATTTTGCCGACCAATTGTATCATTTACAAAGAACAAGTAATAGCAACCAACAATATCTTGAGATTGAGTACACCGATACATTAGGAAAGGTGCAAAAGTTCCAATCCGATTTAACAGGTATTTATCAATTAAAAAATATTACGGGCGTACTTTGTGCGATAGATTTACTCAAAGAAAAATTTCCAAAAATAAATAACGAAATAATTGCGAGCGCATTATCAAAAGTTAAATCATTAACCGGATTAAAAGGACGCTGGGAAGTATTGAGCGAAAACCCGCTGTGTATAGCAGATACAGGCCACAACGAAGATGGCATTCAACAAATTTTAACCCAATTAACTTTTTGTGAATACGAACAATTGCATTGGGTAATTGGCATGGTAAATGATAAAGACCTGAACGCTGTATTGGCTTTACTTCCAAAAAATGCTACTTATTATTTTTGCAAACCGAATATTCCAAGGGGTTTAGATCAACTTATTTTGCAACAAGCCGCAGCGCAATTTAACTTAATTGGCGAATGTTATTCAAGTGTATCGGAAGCTTTGCTGGCGGCAAAAAATAATGCAAAAATGACCGATTTGGTACTAATTGCCGGCAGCACTTTTATCGTAGCAGAAATTATCTAAAATCTCGATTTTTACAGTAGATATTATTAAAAAACGAGTAAATAAAGTCAAATTTTCTAGCTTGAAAATTAGCTGTTTTTCGAAGAAGAATGCTTAACATTGTATTGTGAAGGCGGTTTTAAGCCTACACAAAAACTCTATTTTTAGGCTCTACAGCTAATTATGAAAAACAGAACCTATTCGAATTCGGATAGGTTTTTGTTTTTGTTTATCTTTAAGAAAAAACACGAATTCGTTCCTAATTTTTAATTCATGATTTCTAAAAAGCAAAAACAAAATATCATTTTAATCATGATTATTTTATTAGGCATTTTTCTAGCCTATTCTTTAAGAATAATATTCTCTGCGATATTAGGAGCAATTATTCTTTATACCCTATTTAGAAACATATATAATAAGTTAGTCGTTGAAAAAAAATGGCGAAATGTATTTGCATTTATTTTTATCGCCTTAAGTACTTTCACGATTATTATTTTACCCTTCTTTACTTTAAGCTGGATGGTAATTGATAAACTCTCTTTTTTTAATAGTAATCCAAAGTACCTACAAGACCTTATCAGTCATTTATCGAGCATTAGCGGCATCGATTTAAATCATTCTTCTATACTAGAAACAGTAGTAAAAAATATAGAGACATGGGCATTAGGCTCCTTCCCTACTTTGGTTAATGCTTTATTGAGTGTTTTCCTACTCATTACCATCATGTATTTTTTATTGTACTTTATGTTTAGAGATCATTTAAAATTTGAAGCTGCCATTGTCCATTACCTCCCATTCAATAAAGAAAACAGTTTAACATTAGGTACCGAGTTAAGTAATATAACTTTTTCAAATGTACTCGGGCAAGGCATTATAGCCATTGCGCAAGGAACCTTAATTGGCATTGGATTTTATATTTTCAACATCACCGATCCAATATTTTGGGGCGTAGTAGGTTTATTACTCAGTTTTATTCCGATTGTAGGTTCTGGATTAGTTTTTATACCCGCTGCACTCATTGCCATTTCGTATCAAAACTACACTGCTGGTTTTGGAATTTTGCTTTGGGGCGCACTAATTGTAGCCAACATAGACAATGTCATTCGATTAATAATTAATAGAAAATACGCGAATACCCATCCCATTGTTTCTATTGTAGGGGTAATTATTGGCATTCCTGTATTTGGCGTTTTAGGATTAGTATTAGGGCCATTATTAATTTCTTATTTTATTTTATTGATTAAAATTTACGAATCTGAACAAGCGAATGCTAGCAATGAAATTGAAAAGTAAATACTTCTTTTTATTTTTTATGTGTTGGCTATCTTTACAGATGGTGCTACCCCATTGCGTCTTGGCTAAATCTATTGCTACAAACAATCATACAATAAGCGATAGCGTAGATAAAAATTACTATAAAATAGACAGCGCTTTATATAATGTTGCCAAAAAAAGCAAAGTAACTTATTGGTTATTTTCCAATATTTACGAAATGCCATCTAATGATAAAATCATTAAAAATGACGAAGTAATATTAGTTCCAAAAGATATTACCTATAAATACCAAGGCAAAATTATTAGAAACATCATCATAAAATCGCTCGATCCATTTGGTACAGATGTAGAAGACACTTTAATTAAACGCAGCGGACAATTAGCAAACATTGGCAATGCAATTAGTTTTAGTACCCGAAGTTGGGTTATTAGAAACCTATTATTATTTAAAACCGGAGAACAGCTAGACGCCCTCAGTTTAAGAGAATCCGAGCGTTTACTTAGAACCCAAGATTACATTCGGGATGCGCGTATATTTATTCCGAGTCAAAGTAAATTGGCAAATGATAGTGTTGATATTATTGTAGTTGTACAAGAAAGGTTTGCATTGAATGCAAGCTTTAGAACCAGCACCAATCAAAGTGAAATTCAATTATATCAAAATAATTTTTTTGGCACTGGTAACAAAATCAGACAAGGTGGCAAATTAGATTATAATAATATAAACCTCAGTAGCTATAATGGAGAATTTAAAAATGTAAATCTATTCAAAACCTATATAGACGCTTCTTTATTTTACGATGTTAATCCTCTCCGAAAAACACAAGGTTTTTTAATTAATAGAACCTTCTTTTCACCCCTAACCAAATGGGCTGGATCACTCAGCAGGGTAATGACTCAGGAAAAATTTTATTACGATCAATTATCTAATAAGCAAATTCCAGTGAATATAAGATACAACACCACAGATATCTGGTTAGGTAGAAGTATTCCACTAACAAGAGGTAACGACGAAGCTTATCGTAGCAGCTCACTGGTTATTGCCGGACGATTTTCGAACACGCGTTTTATTCAAAGAGACACTACTAATTTAGCGCCCATTATCAATTTAAATAATAAAATATTTTATTTAGGTAGCATTGGTTTTTCTTCTAGAAGATATTATAAAGACCGTAAGCTATTTCGTTTTGGAAACACGGAGGATATTCCCGAAGGCCGCTCCTTCTCTTTTGTAGGAGGATTTTTAGACGAAGGCAATGTGCCATTTTATTATACCGGCATTAAATTTTCGTCGGGTCAACACATCGAAAATTTTGGCTATTTAGCCGGCAGTATTGAATACGGAACTTTTTACAGCAAGTACATTGCACAAAGAGGCGTATTAACCATAGATGGCAGTTATTTTAGCGACTTGTGGAAATTGCAGACTAAATGGAGTATGCGTCAATTTATCTATGTCAAAATGACCAATGGCCTAAACAGAGAAGCCAACGAATTGGTAAACCTCAACGGCAGCAGCAACGATGGGCTTTACGGCTTTCAAAGTAATTTAGTAGGCGGAAGAAATAAATTTATTTTAAAATTCGAATCTATTATTTATACGCCATATAATTATGCAGGCACGAATATTGCAGCTGTGGTATTTGCAGGATTTGGCATGATTAGTAACCCTATTGCCAGCTATGTATCTGAGCGCACCATTTATCAAGCTTATGGCTTAGGTTTTTTAATTAGAAAAGAAAATTTAGTAGTAAACACCATCCGACTATCGATTGGTTTTTACCCCAACATACCTTTTAATTCGGGAAACGATTACCGATTTAATCCTTATAGTATATCACAATTTAACTTAAGAGATTTTGACGTATCTAAACCGCAACTAGCCACCTATCGATAAAAAAGAAGTCATGGAAATTAAAGATCAAATGAACAGCATTGTAAAAGAAGGAAAAGAATACCTTCAAATTCAATCTAGCCTTGTACAATTACAAGTAAAAAAAACCACGGCAATCCTTTTAGCCAAAAGCGCTACAAGCCTATTAAGCCTTGCTATTTTTCTGCTCTTTTTTGTTTTTGCGAGTTTAAGTACCGCTTTTTATTTAGCCGAAATTTACCATAGTTTATTTAAAGGTTTTGCCATACTGAGTGTATTTTATTTTGTGCTCTTTATTATTTTCATTTTGTTTAATCAGTCAATCAAAAAATACTTTAGCAATAAATTTATTTCCTTATTATTTAATAACGAAAACAATGACTAAGATATATAACCGCGAAACTTTAGATCAAGAAATTGATCGATTAAAAAATTTAGCTGCTGCTAAAGAAAATAATTTACAAGCTGCATTTCAGGAATTGAGTAATAACCTTACGCCTGCCAATTTAATTAGTAGCGGATTTAAATCAATGTTTAACCGCTCACCACTCAGCAAACCCCTTATATCTACTGGCATTGGCTTGCTTTCGGGTTTATTTATCGAAAAAGTTATTTTAAAAAATGCAAACATTTTAGTTAAATACGGCATTGCGCAAATAGCCATGACTATTATTAGTCAGTTTGTAGATGAGAATTGGAATCCAAGTTTAATAGCAAAATTAAAAGCCAGTATTGCGCAAGTAATCGAAAAAAATAATACAGATATAGCAGTGGAAGCGGTTAGCACACCGATAGACGCAAACTAATTTAATGCAATAGGACCCGTACTGAGTTTGTTGCTAATATTTCGTGCTTTATCGCGCAAATAATATTCAAATAGTATGGTGTCGGCCAGCACCACACTGATATTGATATTCAAGGAAACTTCGGCCTGTGCTGCATTAGCGCCCGTTATATTATAATCTCTAATTCTTGAATTAAAATTTAAAGTATCTGTAGATCCTGGCAAAACAATTTTCTCAAATTTGCCATCTACCTTTTGAAAATAAGCAACGAATAAATTTTTATCGTAAGGCGGAATGGTATCGGCTGCGGTTAATCCTAAATCGCCATCCCCATCGGTAAACTTAAATTTAATAAGCACCGCAGTATCTTGACCAATACTGTTTTTTAACAACTCGAAACTTCCATCAGTAAGTATTGGCTCATCTGGATAAAGTGGCACTTTATTACAAGCGGCTTGCAACATCGCAATACTTATAAAAGCAATCCAGAAAAAGTTATTTCGGTTTCGGTTCATTTATGTAAATTTACAACATCTAATGTAAAACCGCTAACAATGCTTAAAATACAGCCCGAACGCCTTTTTTCAATTCAACAGGAAGCTGATTTTCAAGCGCTTGCAATGTCGATTTTTCAGTATCAAGCCACACATATTCCAGTTTATCAGCAGTATTTAAATGCTTTAAAAATTGATCCAGCTAAGGTTCAAAGCATTCAAGAGATTCCTTTTTTACCCATCGAGTTTTTTAAAAACAATACCATTTGTTCCGATCCTACTCATATAGAAATTACATTTAGTTCGAGCGGAACAACCGGAAGCGAAACCAGTAAACACCCAGTTAACGATTTACAAATTTACCAACAGAGTTACCGCAAAGCATTCGAACATTTTTATGGACCCTTGCAAGACTTTTGTATTCTAGCACTGTTGCCATCTTATTTAGAACGCAGTGGTTCTTCGCTTATTTATATGTGCGAAGACATCATTGAGCAGACCAAACAAAACGGTAGCGGATTTTACTTGAACGAATTTGCGCAAATCAAACATATCATTCAGGAAAATTCCAATAACAAAAAAATATTGCTCATTGGTGTAACCTATGCCCTACTAGACTTTGCCGAGCAAATGCCTTTTAAAATGGAGCATACCATTGTGATGGAAACTGGTGGCATGAAAGGTAAAAGAAAAGAAATGTTGCGAACAGAAGTGCACGAAATTTTAAGCAAAGCATTTGAAATTTCAAAAATTCATTCCGAATATGGCATGACCGAATTACTCTCGCAAGCTTATTCTAAAGGCGATGGTATTTTTGAATGCCCTGCTTGGATGCGAATTTTAATTAGAGAAACCAACGACCCTTTTACCTTAGCCGAAACAGGAAGAACTGGCGGCGTAAATATCATTGACCTTGCAAACATCAACTCCTGCTCATTTATAGCCACACAAGATTTAGGAAAATTGCATGCCAATAATCAATTCGAAATTTTAGGAAGGTTTGATGATGCAGCGCTAAGAGGCTGTAATTTATTAGTCGACTAACTGAATTAAAAAATAGTTTTTCTTTCCTTTTTGAATCACTATAAATTCGTTATTGATTAAATGCTCGTTACCAACCAAAATTTCTTCCGATTCAATTTTTTCTTTGTTGATGGCAACGCCACCACCTTGTAACATTTTTTTAGCTTCTGCTTTAGAAGGAAAAATGCTCGTATGGCTGGCTAATAATTCGATAATTGGAATACCCGCTGATAGCATTTTTTTAGACAAAGTAAAATGCGGTAAGCCTTCAAACACCGATAATACTTGTGCTGCAGACTGACCTTGTAAAAAGGCCAATGAACCATTTCCAAATAAAAATTCAGATGTTTTAATAGCTGTTTGCAAAGCTTCTTCGCCATGCACCCTAATGGTAATATCGTTGGCCAAGGCTTTTTGTATGGCACGCAAATGCGGTGCGGCAATTTGTTCTTGCTCTAAAGCTAATATAGCTTCTTGATTTAATAAAGTAAATATTCTGATATAAGATTTAGCATCTTCGTCTGAAGTATTTAACCAAAACTGATAAAATTTATAAGCCGATGTTTGTGCAGGATCTAACCAAATATTTCCACCTTCCGATTTTCCAAATTTAGTACCATCTGCTTTTTTAATTAACTGGGTAGTTAATGCAAATGCAGTACCTGCATCTTTTCTTCTAATAAATTCGGTACCCGTAACAATGTTTCCCCATTGGTCCGAACCACCCATTTGCACTAGGCATTGGTGGTTTTTCCATAAATAATAAAAATCGTAACCCTGAACTAATTGGTAACTAAATTCGGTAAAAGACATGCCGGTTTCGCCTTCTAATCTTTTCTTCACCGAATCTTTTGCCATCATATAATTTACCGTAATGTGTTTGCCCACATCGCGGATAAAATTTAAAAAAGAAAAGTCTTTAAACCAATCGTAATTATTAACCATAACTGCGGCATTGGCTGCCGAACCAAAATCTAAAAATTTAGCTAATTGTGCTGCAATACAAGACACATTATGGTTGAGCGCTTGCTCAGATAATAAATTTCTTTCTTGTGATTTTCCAGAAGGATCGCCCACCATTCCGGTTGCACCGCCTACCAAAGCATAAGGTTTATGGCCAGCTTTTTGAAAATGAATTAAGGTCATAATTTGTACCAAATGCCCAACATGTAAGGAATCTGCCGTTGGATCGAAACCAATATATCCACTAATCATACCTTCACTGAGCTTCTCTTCTGTGCCAGGCATAATATCGTGCAACATTCCTCTCCATTTTAACTCCGCTACAAAATTAGTATTCATTGGTTATTTCCTTAAATTTGATATCAAAGATAGGGATTTTCGATTATTTTTGTCGAACCCTTAGCAATGAAAGCTATATTTAAGCGTTAAATAGCACAAAACAGCATACCCTTGATACGAAAGACCCTTATCTACCCTAATTATACCCTCTTACTAGCTTTATGCTTTGCGAGTTTAAGTACGCTTGGCCAAAGCAGAAAATACAGTAACGAATTTTTGGCCATTGGTGTGGGCGCGCGTGCATTAGCGATGTCTAATTCGGTAGTTGCATCTACCAACGATGTTACGGCTGGCTATTGGAATCCTGCTGCATTAAATAGTAACGAAGCCGATCTTGATTTTGCCATTATGCATGCTAATTTTTTTGCAGGCATTGCCAAATATGATTATGCAGGTTTTGCGAAAAAAATTGATGCGCAAAGTTCGGCAGCTATTTCTATTATTCGTTTTGGGGTAGATGATATTCCAAACACGACTGCGCTCATAGACGCAGGTGGAAATATTAATTACGATCGCGTAACTACCTTCTCTGCTGCAGACTTCGCCATTATAGGGTCTTACGCTAAAAAAATAAAAGATAAACCTTTTCAGGTTGGAGGTAATGTAAAAATTATTCACCGAAAAATTGGCAGCTTTGCTAACTCTTGGGGCTTTGGCTTAGATGCAGCTTTTCAATATCAAAAAGAAAATTTAAAATTAGCGGCTGTTATCCGAGATGCGAGTACCACCTTTAATGCTTGGTCTTATAACATCGATCAAACTACCAAAGATTTATTAACCCAAACTGGAAACGAAATTCCATCTAATGCTTTAGAAATTACTAACCCCAAAATATTACTTGCGGCTAGTTATCAAAAACAATTTTCGAAAAAAATAAGTGCGATTGGTGAAATAGATTTTGATATAAGTACCGATGGCCCACGCAACAGCTTAATTAGCAATGATCGTTCTGCGCTGAGCATAGACCCACATGCAGGCTTAGAAATTGCCTATCAAAAAAATATATTCCTGAGAATGGGCGTTGGAAATATTCAAAAATCGGTCGATTTTGAAGGCAAAAAATACCTTAGCATACAGCCAAATATGGGAATTGGTATTAAAATCAAAAATATGCAAATAGACTATGCCCTTACCAATATAGGTAATGTGTCGGATGTTCAATATTCGAATATTTTTTCGATTAAAATGGCCATTTTTAATTCAATTTAATAGTTAAAAATTTCTAGCAAATCTTATCTTCGTATATGAATTTCGAAGAGGCAAAAATCCGTATAGCAGCGCTTTCAACAGCACTCCACAACCATAATTACGCATATTATACTTTATCAAAGCCTGTTATTTCGGATTTTGAATTCGACCAATTATTAAACGAATTACTGGCTTTAGAAAAACAGTATCCAACTTTAATTACCGATAACTCTCCTTCGCAACGCGTAGGCGGCAGCATT
>JBILIO010000065.1:0-8921 GCA_044349915.1 Sphingobacteriales bacterium
TTCTACGATAATGAATTTATCGTTTGGCATTTGACTCCAAGCCATTTCGCGATGCGCAATTAATAATTGCTGTGATGTTAGGGATGCAGCATCATTGAATTCACCTTCCGAATAAAAATCAAAACCTTGTTTATTTACTTTGCTTACTCTTTTGGTGGCCACAAAATTTTCGTCGGGAGTTGCTACCTCAGATCTTGCGTTATTAGAAACTGTAGTACTATTTTGACCAATCATTAAGGCTGCTTCGTATAACATGCTTACGCCTTTGTAAACGACTCCTAAACCGCCTGTTCCATCTCCATTACGATAGCCCACTCTGCCAATTCCTGTTGCAGTACTTTGTATTTGATTAACCACAATGTTTAAAGAAGAGATATTTACTTCAACACTAAAAAATTCTGCATCGACATACGAACCATCTGCATAAGCAATTTTGAAATTAACTTTGGTATTTTCTGCGGTACCTGCTTTTACAATAAATTTTACGGGAGCAACATCTAGGGGTTGCAAAGTTCCCATCACACCCAAGTTAATGCTTGTGTTTAAAAGGGTAACAGCAGCCGAGGTTGAGCTTATCGTTGCCATTAAATTACTTGTTGGATCTAAATAATTCACCAATCTTAAATTCATACTAATGGTATCTCCAATCACAAAGGCACCATTATTTTTATCAATAAAATCTTTTTGAACAATCCTAATTGATGGAGAAGTTTCGGTTAAAGCTCTGTATAAATTAATACGCCCTTTACCTAATTTATCTTTAAAACGGGTACCACTTTTCGAATAGACATCGTCGGCAGTCACTCTTAATTTTTCACCAACTTGCATGCCTATGTAATTTGGATAATATGATTTTACAATGGCAGCTGCACCGGCTGTAATAGGCGAAGCCATAGAAGTTCCGTCGTAAGAATTATAAGAATTATTATAAGTTGTACTGTAAATTCCAGATCCTGGAGCAGATACGTCTACGCTATAATTATACGTGGTAAAATTAGAAGCTCTATCGGTTGCAGTAGTAGATGCTACCGACAATACATGATCATATGATGACGGATATTGTGCGACATCTATTCCATCATTACCTGCAGCAGCAATTACTAAAGCACCTTTAGCAGTAGCATAATTAATAACGTCTTGCCCAAATGTACCACCTCCAGCACCACCCCAAGAACAATTAATAATTGATGCGCCATGATCAACAGCGTATACAATGCCTTCGTAACCCGAATAGATTGAATTTTCGAATGCATCTGGTGCACATTTTACAAATAATAACTTGCACTTGAAACCTATACCAGATATACCAGTATTGTTATCGGCTACGGCCGAAGCGTCACCGCCAACATGCACTCCGTGGTCGTTTCCGCCCATTTGTACATTTGGATCACCATCTGGTACAAAATTCGTTGAAGATGCACCAACCATATCCCAACCCTTAAAATTATCAATATAGCCATCGTTATCATTGTCGATGCCATCTATTGGATCAGCATAATTATATTTCACATTGGCTGCCAAATCTGGATGATCTAAATCTCCTCCCGAATCTACAATTCCAATTACAGTATTGGTATCTCCCTTAGAAATATTCCAAGCTTGATAAGCTTTAATAATTTTTTGATAATAATTTTTGGGAGATAAAGTATCAGGATCATTTGGCGTATAAGACAAATGATAAATAAAAGAAGGCTCTGCATAAACGATTGCATTAGATGATAACAATTCATTTATTGCTTGTGTTATAGATAATGCAGAAGCATAATGCAACTCATAGAGTGTAGTCATATCGGGCGCTTGCTGGCCATTCATTAATTTTGATTGCAATGGTAATGCATTAGGGAACAACTGCCTAACTTTTGTAACATTTAATTTTGTAAAAGCATTTTGCAAACTTGGAATAGCCATACTATTTGCAGTACAATTACTTTTTTGTATAGCTGCAATTTTTACAATTACTACACCAGCTAAATAATCTTTAGTAGTTACTTTTGCTGGCAATGCATAACTTCGAGCTAAAACATTTCGATTAACATTTAATTGTGCGGGATTTTTTGCTGATACAATTTGTACCGAAAAAAATAGGGTGCAACAGAAAATGGCTTTAGTAAAATTTAATTTCATTTATTTTTTGTTTAGATTAGGTATTTTATAAGTTTAAATATAATTTTTTTAGCTTGTAAAATAGAAATAAGCCAAAAAAAATCGATTAATTTGGCTTTTTAATACCTAAAAAGAATTATTTGCATGCTTATTCAATCTTTATTTTTTTGCATTTTAACTATTAACATTTGTTTTACAATTGTCGATTTGATGATTAGAAAAACGAGTTTAAATGTAAATTCTGCGCAATATATAGCCCAAAGAAGCACGCTTACCGTATGTTTTACCTTAGCTTGGATGTGGCTGATAGATGGCTTTAAGATTCCGATTGACCCTAAAACTAACCTTCAAATGGTTGGGTGCGCATTGATTTGCGGAATAGGCTTGTTTACTTTTATTGAAGCAACAAAGCACCTTGCATTTACAAACTTATTGCTGATTCAATCTTTAGGGCCAATCATACAGCAAGTTATTGGCAAGTATTTATTTAACGAAGCAAGCAATTGGAGCTTACAAATTTCCTTTGTCATAGCGATTATTGGCGTACTGATTCAATCTAAAATACCTAAAAATACAAAAGGCATAAGCCTTGCCTTGATGAGTGTTTTTTCTTGGACCTTAGGCTATAGTTTAATGTCGATTCCGCTTAAAAATACCGAAATGGTTTGGAGCGTATTAATTGTAGAAGGTACTATTTTAAGCATTGCAATCATTGGTTTGTTGATTCAAAAAAATGCAATATCATTTATTAAAAGTCGTATACCTAAACCGGTAATTTTAATTGCAGGGATAACAGTGATTGGTTCATACATGTTGAATTACACCTATAAACATTTTCAAATAACCAACATTGCCTGGTTAAGTTTAATTTTCTTGCCTGTCACTGTTTTAGCAAGTCAACTCCTCTTTAAAGAAAAAATAAGCAAGTTAGAAATTATTAGTAATGTGCTAATTTTTATTGCCTTTGCTTTTTATCAATTAGCTGCTTAAAATTATTTTTTTCGATTTAATTCTTTCAGCATATTATCGAACTGTTCTAAGCTTAATCTTTTTGCTAAAATATTTTTATCCTTATCTAATAAATACATAGTAGGAGTTTGATAAGCATTGTATAATTGCTGATAGCTAGCCAAACCTTTTTTGATTCTTGATTCACGCTCAATAACTGGTTCGTATAAATTAATCCAATTTTTAAAATCATGCTGCGAAAGATATTTTCGCCACTCGCCTTCGTGGGCCGCTTCGTTATTAACCGTTATTATTTTTACTCCATATTTATACCACGAAGCTTTGAAAATACTATCTACTCTAGGCAATTCTTTCTGACATAGATCACATGTTGGATCCCAAAAAACAATAAAGGAATAATTTGCTACTATCGAGTAAAGTGATTGAGGATTTCCATTGATATCAATTAAATCAAAATTAGCAGCCTTCACGCCCAATTGATTTGCAATTAACTTATTTGCTGTTTGAATAATTGTTTTTTTATCTTTTGCATTTAACAAAACGGTATCGCCTTTTAAATAATAATTTTGATAAAGATGAACGAATACTTTGTCTTGTCCTAAATAAGCCGGGTTCATAAATTTATTACTAAACTTAGATAATAAATAAAAATACATGTCTGCATTTGGCTTAGCATCTGCTAACATATGATCTACAATTGGAATAATAGAATCAACAGTTGGTGATACATAATATTTAAAAAACTCTTCTAATTTGGGTTCAAAAAATGGTGTTTTAATAAAGGCTGCATTCGTAAAATCGATACCATCCCAATAATGAATTTTAAAATAGGCTAACTGTGCAGGCTGCGTTGAAAGTGTTTTAGGCAATGGATTTGGGAGTTTGGGCCTTTCCATTGCAATAAAAAATTGTGCTAATAAACTCTTTGGTTGTTCTTTAATGATATTAATTCTGTATTGATCGATGGATTGTGTTTTAACTTGAATTTTGCTTTGAATTTTTAAAGAATCTGCTTTTGATTTTGCAGATAATAATTCTGCTCTGTATTGATTAATTTCCGGAACCGCTTTTCTTACAAATTCGTTATAAGCACTGTAAAGTAAATTTTCGTTACCGCCTTGTACTTTATAGCTGGCCGTTTCATAATTAATTTCTTCAATTGTAATTTGCTGATCATCGTTCGCCACAATAAAATCTAATAATTGAATTTTACGATGGTCTTGTAGAAAATAAATACCTGGACTTAATTTAGTAGCTGCCTTGAAAATGCCATTCCCATTAGAGTCTAAGATGACGCTGTCAACGTACTGATTAAACTTACCGTAAAAGTTTCCTAAATAAACGCGCTTAGATTTGCTCTCTTTAGATTGGAAAGTAATTTGATAGCCCTCTTGTTTTGTTTGTACAATGGAGGGTAAATTAATTGCAACTACGATTTGAATATTAAATACTAAAAATATTAACCAGGTAAATGCAAATTTAATTTTCATCTTTTCAATTTTTATCTAAAACAAATACTTCAACCCTTCTGTTAATAGCGGAAGCTTTTCTATTGTGCTGTTTTACTAATGGCTTACTTTCACCATAAATTCCATATTTTATTTGAATAGGATCCACTCCTTTTGCCATCAAATACCTTCTTAAAATAATTGCACGCTTTTTAGATAACTCTATGTTATACATATAAGGTCCGTATTTGTCGGTGTGCCCATTCAAAACAACCATTTTGTTTGGATGAGCTGCCATATACTTTATTATTTTACGAAGAACAGAATTCGTGTCTAATATACTTTCATATTTGTCAAATTCAAAATAGACTATTGTTTCAAATATATCATCTACTTGATTTTCAATAACTTTAGGATTATTTTCAATCTTGACAATAGCTGAAGAATCTGGGTCTAAATTCCCTATTTGAACGACAGGTATTATCGTGTCGGTAACAACTGCAACAGGAATGACAACTTCTGGTGCGACCGCAACTGTGTCGACCACAACAGGAACTACAACCGCAACTGGTGCTACTGCAATTGTGTCGACCACAACAGGTACTACAATAGCAACTGGTACAACTGCAACTGTATCTACCACTACTGGTACAACAATAACGACTGGAGCAACTGCAACTGTATCAACAATCGGAACTACCGGTGCGACTGCAATTGTGTCGACCACAACAGGTACTACAATAGCGATTGGAACAACTGCAACCGTATCAACCACAACAGGAACTACAATAGCAACTGGAACAACTGCAACGGTGTCAACAATCGGAACTACCGGTGCGACTGCAATTGTGTCGACCACAACAGGAACTACAATAGCGACTGGAACAATTGCAATTGTATCAAACACAGCAGCGACTGGAACAACCGCAACTGTATCAACTACAACTGGAACTACCGTTTCTTGCGCAAGCAAAATAGCGTCGTATGACCTATTCAATGTGAATTTATAAACTTGATCGTTGAATAATTGATTTGATCGATTTGATGTAAAATAACCATCACTGTTATTGTCAAATGTGAGACCAAAATCATCATACTCCGAATTTATTGGCGAAGGCAATAAATACCTAATTCCATTTCTATATAATACCAAATCAATTCCTCCATATGTTTCCATATGATTTGTTGCATAAATTAAATTTCCTTCTAAATCTATATTTGGAAACACTTCGTCATAACTTGTATTAATTTCTGGCCCTAAATTCTTAAGCCCCTCCCAATGCATGCCGTTCCATTGTATGGTATAAATATCGAATCCACCAAATCCTCCAAACATATTGGAAGAAAAATAAAGCGTTTTAGTTTTGTCGTCGAAATAAGGATGTTGAACAGAGTAATCTGGATTTGTATAATAAAACTTTCGAGCAGACGACCATCCTTTTTTATTCCTAACATAATATTCGAAAAAAAGATTAAACACCCCTTTTTTATTAGGGTCTAGAAAATTTCTATTGATTATCAATAATGTGGTGTCTTTTGAAATTGCTATTGGGCCGTCGTGACGATCGGTATTAATTGCCTTAGGTAAAATCCTATTTAAGTTTAACTCACTTCCATCTGCAGCAAATCCGTAAACATCTAAAAATGGTAGCTCGTTAAAATCATAGCCTAATTTTATTTTATTTTTCACATTAAATCTTGAAGATGTGAGAAATAAATTACCATTCCAGCAAAAAGGAGCCATATCTTCGTTACTTGAATTGGTTGAATAGCTTGATATACTTACATCCCAGCTCGCAGCACTTCTAAAATAATTTGTTTGAAGAAAATACGGAGACTTTACTTTGAGGATATTTGCAGCATGAGAATAATTACTTTTACGCTTATCATCAAACAACATCTTTAAGGAATCTGCTTTTTTATATGCATCAAATGCCTCTTGATATTTACCTTGAGCAAATACCAAATCGGCAAATTTTAATGTCAAGGAATCTTGATTAGAACTGTAATAATTCTTAAAAAACTTTTCAGACTTTTTAAGATCATACTGCCAATCTATCGCATCTGTTTTTTTACCCTGCTGAGCATTTGATTTACTTATCAATAAAAAAATCGAACAAATGCAAATCAATAAACTATTTCTCTTGCTTACCATAATTTAATTCTATAAAAAATAACGAGGAGATTTTACTCGTTTATAATATTTACTTCTCCAAAAATAACGCAAAGATAATTCGTGCGTTTGTTGTGTTACTAAATTGATGTCGTTGATTGGATATTCATACATATAGCCTAAATACCAGTTTTTATCCAACTGCATGCCTACTAAAAATCCAATAGCGTCTTTAGATCTTAGCATAGGTCCAAAATCTAACCTGTCTTGAAAACCAATTAGAAAATTTAAATCGAATTGCAATGGCGCATCAACTGTGTATTTAAACAATACCGAAGGACTAAATGAAAACAACTTATTATTGCCGAACGTATGACCACCATACACAAAATAATGTCTATCATAATGTGAAAATATTTTAGATCCATCGCCTATTTCTCTACGAAAAGTTTTAGGAATTGATGCGCCAATAAAACTAGTGCGATTATATAACAGCGCGCCAATACCCGTGTTAAAATAAAAACCTGTATTCATATTATTGGCAAACCTTGGATCGGATTGTTGTACGGTTTTGAGCTCTTGCAAATTAGCTGATAAATTAGAGAGCATAAATCGCATGCCTACCGATGCATACCAATTTTGACTGATACGAACATGCGAAGCAATATCTGCCTGTACAGAGGTCTCTGTAATAGGACCAATTTTATCATTATATACGCCAACAGATAGACCCAACTTTTTAGGCAATGCCGTGTTTAAAAAAAGTGAGAATGTTGTTGGGGCGCCATCCACTCCAACCCATTGCACTCTTCTTAACAAGCCCCATTGATTCAATTCTTTAACGCCAGATTGCGCTGGGTTTATGATCGCATTGTTAAATATATACTGACCATAAATTGGATCTTGCTGAGCATTCGCATCATTGATATAAAGTAAGCTTAGCATTATAAACATAATACCATTTCGCACTTTAAGAAATCTTTTAAATTCGTTGATCATAAATTCTTATTTATCTAAATAAACATATCCTGTTATTGGTGGAAGCCCTGGTGCTAATTCAATTACATAGAAATAAGTTCCTGTTGGTAAAAAACCATCGCTACTCAAAACAACTAAACCTGATTCAGGCTGGCCATTCCAATCGTTATTATAAGGGCTTTTCTCGTAAACCACAGAACCCCATCTATTGTAAATCTTTAAAACATTATTCGGATAATTTTCAAGTCCAGGAATAAAAAATGTCTCATTTGTTCCATCACCATCTGGCGAAAATCCTTGTGGAATGTATACTGGCGCATCGCAATTTTCTCTTTCTACCTTAACCGTATAATTAGCCTCTGCGTTACATCCATTATTATCTGTAACATTTAATTGATAATTTCCAAAAGTTAATTTTTTAATCGCATCGGTTGTTGCGCCATTACTCCAATTGTAATTATAAGGTGGCGTGCCTCCAGAAATAGACACATCAATTGCGCCGTTAGAATCTAATCTACAAACCACATCTTTTAAATTCAATAAAGAAATTAAAAGTGGTTGCGGATCTGTAATCACATAATTTCTATTGAGTGTACAACCCAATGCGTCTGTAATTTCTACACTATAATTGCCCGCTTTTAAATTTGAAATCGTTGCTGTTGTTGCGCTTGTATTCCATAAATAAGTATAAGGTATTGTTCCACCTTCAACATTTAAAACTATACTACCATTAGTATCATTATAACATTTAGCATTAATCGAAGTTGCACTTACGGTCAATGCCATTGTAGGTTGAGTTATTTCAACAGTTATAGTATCCTTTCTACCTAATGAATCTTTGATATATGCGGTGTATGTTCCAGCAGTTAAATTATTGATTACCGCAGTTGATTTTGGAGGTGTAGTATTCCATGTAATTTGATATGGCTTATTACCACCACTAACTTTTATTTCAATAGCTCCAGTCGGAATTCCATAACATACAACATTTGTTTTGCTAATTAAGCTCACCCTTAATTTTTCGAAAACCGTTATGATAAATCTTGTGGTATCACAAACTCCATTATTACAGATAACAATACATGCTGTATCTTTTCCAACATAATTAGTATTCGGCGTATAACTAATACAACCAGTAGTGCTAAAGTTTGAAGTATTAAATGTACCATGCAATGGTGCGCCACATGAACTGATTGTTGCACCTGCACCCATATTCGATAATTGCGGAACACAAATAATGATCGTACTATCTTCTCGTGTGATTGGTGTTAATAAATCTGTTTTAGGATTTACCGTTATGATAAATTTAG
>JBILIO010000066.1:0-8878 GCA_044349915.1 Sphingobacteriales bacterium
GAAGAATTTCGAAATGGAATTAAAATTTCTGAAATAAGAAGAGAAATGCAAATTGCGGTAGTGCAATGCCCCAATAGGTTTGCGCCCGAGATTATATGTTTATCTAATTGCAAGCAACAGCAATTACAACCTAACGAAATCATTTGTTTTGAGTTTTTAGTTGCAGATAGTAATCTCTTAGATTCGATACAATTGCAAGTCTCGTTTAATAAAAGTCAATTGCTAAAAAATTATACTTTTAGTAAATCTGAAACTAATAATCCAACGAATGTAAAACTTTGCTTAGAAACAAATTGTAATTTAAAAAAAGGAGACACCTTGTATGTTCGAATGTTAGCACAAGACAATGCTTGTCCATATCCGCTAAAATCAAATTACGAATTTAAGTTGCCTTATGTTTCGCTTTCGGATATTGATTTATTAAAAAATATTCCTAATGTATTTACGCCCAACGAAGATGGCTTCAACGATTTTTATTTTATACCTGGTGATTTTGCAAATTCTTGTGCCGAAAAATTTGCAGTCCAAATATATAATCGATGGGGGAAAATGGTATTTCAAAGCAACAATGTCGGCTTTAAATGGAATGGCGATAATTTACCTGTAGGGCTTTATTTTGTGTATTTTGATATAAACGGGCGTAATTTAACGACGAATATTAGTTTGTTGCGTTGATTTATAACATATTAGCCTTATATTTATGACTTATGTTGTTTAGAAAATCGGCCATATTATTTCTCTTATTTACTTGCATGTGTGCAGGGCAATTATTTGCTGCACATATTGTAGGTGGCGATTTTAGTTACCGACATATTTCGGGTGATACCTACGAATTAAAATTGAAAATGTTTAGGGATTGTGGCGCAAATGGTGCTGGTTTTGAGCAGTCTCTTTCTATCGGTATTTTTGATAAAGCAACTAATACCCGTGTCAAAAATATTACGCTACCTCGAACTATTATTTATCCAATCGTATATAATACCTCTTGTATTAATCCACAATTACGTTGTGTAGAAGTGGGAATATTTAAAGGACAATTTACTATGCCTGCTACTCAGTTCAATAATACGGCGGGTTATTATGTGTCTTGGGAAAGATGTTGTAGAAATAATATCATTAAAAATATAGTCAGCCCTGGCAATACGCCCATGGCATTTTACATGGAATTGTCTTCGGCCTATCCGGGTGGTGGTGGTTTGCAAATCAATAACAGTCCCGAATTTACACGCGACCCATTGAGTTATTTATGCATCAACGAACCATTTAAATATGATTTTAAAGCCATCGATGTAGATGGTGATTCCTTACACTTTTCAATCATTACGCCATTAGCAGGAGGTAATACAAGTGGCGGTGGTAATGTAGGTCCCGTATCTCAGCCAGGTCCGTACGACGATGTTATTTGGCAAAATACTTATGGCCCATCTACCGGAAAATACATGAATGGTGCACCCGACTTAGCAGTCGAAGCAAACAATTGTGTTATTTATTTGGTGCCCAAACAAATTGGAGTTTATGTTATTTCTATTTTATGCGAAGAGTTTAGAGGGGGCGTAAAAATTGGAGAAGTAAGGCGCGAGCTACAACTCGAAGTAATTGTTTGCCCGCCCAGATTCAAGCCTGTCATATCAACTAGCTTAACTAATAATACCCTATTGTTTACCATTGGGCAACAAAGTTGTTTCGACTTAAATGGCATAGACGGGAATAATACCGAAATTTTAAAATACAGAGTCGATACCTCGGGGGCTTATAAGCTTTTGTCGAAAGGTGCATTTTTTAATCCTGCCGATGCTACTGGCATGTCTACGCTTACAACTAAATTTTGTTGGACGCCAATTTGCCCCTTAGATACTACAGACGGGACTTTCATTGATTTTATTTTATACGATAACTCTTGTCCTTTTTCGCAAGATGATACCGTAAGAGTGAATTTTCAATTTCAATCTGTATCGAATGCCATTCCAAAAATTAAAACTTCATTGGCAAATAATATATTGAATGCTGAAATAGATAAACAAAATTGTTTCCAAATTTTAGGTATAGATTCGAACGCGGCAGATCAAATTACCATGACGGCTAGGTTCATCAACACCGATTTATTTGCGCAAGGAGCAACCTTCCCGCCAATTGTAATGGGTCAAAAAAATGTGAGTGCAGAATTTTGTTGGACACCCGATTGCACTACTGCCATAGATTCTAATACTTATTTAGAAATTGTATTGGCAGATAATTCTTGTCCAATAGAAGGAACAGATACTTTATTAGTGAAAATTAATTTATTACCATTAGCTAATGAATCGCCATTGCTGCAAGCCTCTAGTTTAGCGGGTTCTAAGGTCGATCCATTGGGCAATGTTGCTGCAGTAATTAACCAAGAAGTTTGTGTGGCGGTTATCGGTTCCGATTTTGACATCGACGATCAGCTAGATGTGTATATACAAAATGTTAATTACGATTTTCTGGCCAATGGTGCCAAATTCCGTTTGATAGATCAAGTGCAAGGTGAAAAACAATATGAATTTTGTTGGACTCCAACCTGTGATAATTTATATGCAGCAGGTGCGCCTTCGGTCGATTTTTTAATCAGAGATAATAAATGTAAAAACGAAAAATTCGATACGTTAAGATTAACTATTGTATACGAATTGCCGACCAATAATATTCCTGCTATTATTAGACCCGACTCGGCAGTTTATCATTTAAGCGCAGGTTATCCGCAAACGATTAATGTAACCGGAAAAGATTTTGATTTAGAAGACGATATTGTACTTTCGGCCGAAGCTTTATTTAATGTAGGTCAAGTCATCACTACCGATTTTACTACTGTTTCCGGAAGAGATTCGGTGAGTTCGGTGTTTACTATTTTTCCAGATTGTGCAGCCACCGGCGACCAAGATTATCCTGTTCGATTTAAATTATTGAGTAATAAGTTTTGCAACGAATACGATACGATTTACAAAACGGTCATATTTAAAGTGAATCCGCTAGAGCCAATTGATAGGCCTTATATTCCAAACGCATTTTCTCCAAACAACGATAATATCAACGATGTGTTTAAAATTTATTTTGCAGATAGAACGGTTTGCCCGGCTGCATTTAAGATTCAGATTTTTGATAGATGGGGAAAAATTATGTTCGAAAGCGAAGACCCATCTTTTCAATGGAAAGCAGAAGGCATGTCTATGGGTGCTTATGTGTATGTGGTAAAAATCGGCGAGCTACAATTTTCTGGGTTTGTTGCCTTGGTTCAATAGCGACTAATTATAAATCAATAAATAATCATTTGATATCGAAGTCTGGTAAGTTCTTAAGCCAGAATTAGCAGGTCCTTTTATGGGAACACCATCGTATAGCTGATACCTCGAAGCGCAGCATTTACAGCCTACAGAGCTCATCGCAGAATCTGTTTTAACATAGGCGCAGGTATCGGTTGTTTGATAGGCACAGGCGCGATCGTAAGCAGCGTATTCGTTTATGTTTTTATGATAAACAATAATTCCTCTATAGCCACCTTCGAGCATTAATACGCCACCAATTGTTTGTAAAGAAAGATACCTTGGGTTTCGTAAATCTATTTGCAGATTAACTGGAATGTTTGGTATAGGAGAGTCGATGGTATCTGTGCAGGCAAAAAATTGCAAAGCCAACACCATCAATAAATATTTAAAACGCATGGTTAAATTTCTGCTTTAAACTGCTTCAATAAGCGCAGGTCGTTTTCAAAAAACATGCGAATGTCTTTGATTTTATATTTATTCATGGCTAATCTTTCAATTCCAATTCCAAATGCAAAGCCAGTATATTTTTTCGAATCGATGCCGCAATTTTCTAACACATTTGGATCGACCATGCCGCAACCTAAAATTTCTACCCAGCCAGAATACTTGCAAATATTACATCCTGAGCCTCCGCAGTTTTTGCATTGAATGTCCATCTCTGCCGATGGCTCGGTGAATGGGAAGTAGGATGGGCGGAATCGCACCTCCGTGCCTTTTCCAAAAAGTTCTTGCACAAAATAATAAAGCGTTTGTTTTAAATCAGCAAAGGAAACATTTTCGTCTACGTACAAACCTTCTACTTGGTGAAAAATACAATGTGATCTTGCAGAAATAGCTTCGTTTCTAAAAACCCTTCCTGGCATAATGGATCTTAATGGCGGTTGGTTATTTTCCATTAATCTAACTTGTACCGATGAAGTATGCGTTCGCAAAGCCCAATCTTGCGTAGGGTCGTTGTCGTCTTTCTGAATAAAGAAAGTGTCTTGCATATCTCTTGCCGGATGATCTAATGGAAAATTAAGCGCCGTAAAATTATGCTTATCGTCTTCTATTTGTGGTCCTTTAACAATGGTAAAACCAATGCGAGTAAAAATATCATTGATTTGTTTTAATACCAATGAAACTGGGTGTCTTGCGCCTAGTTCGCTGCTATCACCTGGCAGTGTAAAATCAAAATCTGCTATGGCATTTTCCGAAACGCTTTCGAATTTTTCTTTGTATAATTCGATTTTTTGTTCGATTAATACTTTGAATTCGTTCATTATTTTGCCCGCCGTTTTTTTCTCTTCGCCTGGTAAGGATTTGAATATTTCGAACAGTTCATTTAAAATTCCTTTACGACCCAAAAACTGAATGCGAAAGTTTTCTAGTTCTTCAGCATTCTTTGGTACGAAAGCATTTATTTCGGCACTATAGTGTTTAATTTTTTCTTGCATGATATTTAAGAGATCACTTTCAATTCTTTTCCAACTTTTATAAATGCAGCAATCGCTTTATCTATATGGTTTGTGTCGTGTGCTGCAGAAATCTGCACCCTAATTCTAGCTTTACCATTTGGTACCACTGGATAATAAAATCCAATTACATAAATACCCTCTACTAACATTTTTGCTGCAAATTCTTGCGCTAATTTTGCATCGTACAACATCACCGGAACAATTGGATGTACACCGGGCTTAATGTCGAAACCTGCAGCCGTCATGGCAGCTCTAAAATATAAAGTATTACTTTCTAATTTATCTCGTAAGGTAGTTGTTTCGGTTAGCATATCTAATACCGCAATAGATGCGCCTACAATAGAAGGAGCAAGCGTATTAGAAAACAAATAAGGTCTAGAACGTTGACGCAATAAATCGATGATTTCTTTTCTGCCAGAAGTAAAACCGCCAGAAGCCCCGCCCAATGCTTTGCCTAGCGTTCCGGTAATGATATCCATTTTGCCCATCACGCCATGATGTTCATGCGTACCTCTTCCAGTTTTTCCTAAAAATCCAGAACAATGGCATTCGTCAATCATGATTAAAGCATTGTATTTTTCTGCTAAAATGGCAATCTTATCTAATTGTGCAATCGTGCCATCCATCGAAAACGTGCCATCTGTAACAATGATGCGGTGACGCAAGTGTGCAGTTTCTTGCAACTTTTTTTCTAAGTCTTCCATGTTATCATGCAAGTAACGGAAGCGTTGTGCCTTGCATAATCTTACGCCATCAATAATAGAGGCATGGTTTAACTCGTCAGAAATAATAGCATCTTGTTCGTTAAATAATGGTTCGAACACGCCACCATTGGCGTCGAATGCTGCAGCATAAAGTATGGTATCTTCTGTGCCTAAAAAAGCAGAGAGTTTATCTTCTAAAGTTTTATGTATGTCTTGTGTGCCACAAATAAATCGAACAGATGACATCCCAAAACCATGGGTATCGATTGCTTGCTTAGCTGCTTCAATTACTTTTGGATGGGATGATAATCCTAAATAATTATTGGCGCAAAAATTAATTACTTGCTGTCCGCCTGCAATGGTAATTTCTGCTCCTTGCGGAGAAGTAATGATGCGTTCTCTTTTGGTTAAGCCTGCATTTTCAATTTCTGCTAATTCTTTTTGTAGTACTGGTTGAAGCGTATGGTACATATGGTCGATATTTAGCGTAAAAATAACAAAAATAGACAATATTTGTTATTTTTGTATTCCATTTAACGCCGTTTACACCG
The DNA here is from genome assembly GCA_044349915.1 of Sphingobacteriales bacterium. Classification (GTDB taxonomy): domain Bacteria; phylum Bacteroidota; class Bacteroidia; order Sphingobacteriales; family Sphingobacteriaceae; genus CAIKLP01. Next base: position 5,994 of record JBILIO010000066.1, read on the forward strand.
GTATCAAAGGTTATGAATACATACGAAACACTCCTTTATTATTGCTATGCACGCATTGAGAATGCGGAGCAATACGCAGCAGATCACTTATCATTTTGTAAATCTATTGGTTTAGTTGGACGCATTATTGTTGCCGACGAGGGCCTGAATGGCACCGTTTCTGGAACAGCCGAAAGTTGTCTGCAATACCGAGCCGCTATTTTAGCAGATCCGCGTTTTGCGCATACCGATTTTAAAATAGACGAAGTACCTGAACCTACTTTCATTAAAATGCATGTGCGTTATAAATCTGAAATTGTGCATTCTGGTTTAAAAGATCCTACAGAAATTGATCCAACAAAAGAAACTGGAAAACATTTAGCACCTGCAGAATTTCTAGCCATGATGGATAGAGATGATGTGGTGGTATTAGATGTTCGTTCTAATTACGAACACCAAGTGGGCCGGTTTAAAAATGCGATTACTTTAGATATCGAAAATTTTAGAGATTTTCCAAGCATGATCAATGAGTTGGCACAATACAAAGACAAAAAAATATTAACCTATTGTACTGGTGGAATTAAATGTGAGAAAGCAAGTGCATACCTTTTAAAACAAGGCTTTCCAGAGGTGTATCAATTACATGGAGGCATTGTAAAATATGGTAAAGAAGTTGGTGGCGAAAATTTTGATGGCAAATGTTATGTATTTGATAATCGCTTAACAGTAGCAGTAAATAAAGTTAACCCTGAAGTAATAGCTACTTGTTATAATTGTGGAAGTACTACAGATAAAATGATTAACTGTGCCAATCCCGAATGCAACGAACACATTACCCAATGTGATGCCTGCGGCGAAAAAATGCAGGGTTGTTGTTCTGAAAAATGTACCGATCATCCTCGTAAAAGAATGTATGATGGAACTGGTTATTATGTAAAAGTACCCCAACCCATAGTCATCAAAAAACCTTCAAAAATAAGGAAGCAAGTATTATAACATTTTGCGTTTCGATTTGTTGTATCAATAATTAATACTAAATAATATAAAATGAAAATAGGAATTGTTTGTTACCCTACATTTGGTGGTTCTGGCGTGGTTGCGACAGAACTGGGTAAGGCATTAGCAGACCACGGACACGAAGTTCATTTTATTACTTATAGTCAACCCGCTCGATTAGATTTTTTTTCCGAGAATTTATTTTACCACGAAGTTACCGTTTCTAAATATCCATTATTTGATTATCCACCTTACGAATTAGCCTTGGCTAGTAAATTAGTAGATGTGGTATCTTATGAGCAATTGGATATACTGCATGTGCATTATGCTATTCCTCATGCTTCGGCTGCTTATATGGCTAAGCAAATTTTAGCTTCTAATGGCATACACATTCCGGTAGTGACTACTTTACATGGTACAGATATAACATTGGTTGGTAAAGATAGAACTTACAAGCCGGTGGTTACCTTCTCTATCAATCAGTCAGATGGAGTAACGGCAGTATCTCAAGATTTAAAAAATGATACTTGTAAGTTTTTCGAAATAAAAAAAGACATCAAAGTTATTCCAAACTTTATCGACCTCAACCGTTTTCAACATAAAGCACAAAACCATTTTAAAATTGCCATTGCACCGCACGAAGAAAAAATTATTGTGCACACTTCTAATTTTAGAAAAGTAAAAAGAGTGCCCGACGTGGTAAAGATATTTGCAAAAATTGTGGAGAAAATTCCTGCAAAATTATTATTAGCAGGAGATGGTCCAGAAAGAAGTGAAGTGGAGCAATTGGTTCGTGAATTAAATTTAAAAGACAGTGTAAGATTTTTAGGTAAATTAGATGCAGTAGAAGAAATACTTTCTGTTTCTGATTTGTTTTTATTGCCTTCAGAAACCGAAAGCTTTGGATTGGCAGCATTAGAAGCCATGGCTTGTAAATTGCCTGTTATCTCTTCTAATGCCGGTGGCATACCAGAATTAAATATAGATGGGGTTACTGGATTTTTAAATGAAGTGGGCGATATAGATGGAATGGCCGCAAATGCAATTCATATTCTCGAAAATCAAGAACGATTAGATGCATTTAAAGCGCGTGCACTAGCTCATGCAAAAACATTTGACATTGCATTGATCATGCCTCAATATGAAGCCTTTTATCAAGAAATTATTAACAGCAGTAAAAAATAATTATTCCGAAAATCGGGTATCCGTTAAAAACCGAGTGTCGGTTAATGTTTTTAAGAAGGCAACAATTTGTTGTTGTTCTATTGCCGTTAATCCCAATCCACCAACTAGTTTGCTATCTACTGTGGTACCAGGTTTAATATCTGAAGCATAATGTTTTAGTACGGCTTCTAAAGTTGCGGTTCTACCATTATGAGTATAAGGATAAGATTTTTCTACGTTTCTAAGTGAAGGTGTTTTGAATTTATATAAATCAGAATCTTCCACCGTAACAGTTGCTCTACCCAAATCAGAACTAGTTGCTAAACCAGTATTGTGAAATTTATTGTCGGTAAATAATGGAGCAGTATGGCAACTATTACATTTATTCATAAATAAATTTAAGCCTACTTTTTCGTTTGCAGAAAGCGCAGATGCATTGCCAGCAAGGTATTCGTCGTATCGCGATTGGTTACTTACGAGCATGTTCATGAATTGAGAAAGCGCCATAGTTAAAGAAGCATAATCGACAGAATCTTTATTGAATGCTTTTTTAAACATGGCGCGGTAAGTGCTATTGGCATTTAGTTTAGAGATGATATGTGGCATTTTTTCATCCATTTCCACAGGGTTGGTAATAGGGTTTATTGGAAAGTCATCTAAATGAAAAACGCCGCCATCCCAAGTGAAAAATTGTTGCCATGCAGTATTTTGAATTACCGGCGCATTTCGATTCCCAAGCTTATCGT
>JBILIO010000067.1:0-8841 GCA_044349915.1 Sphingobacteriales bacterium
CTCCTCGAATGTACGCGTGCTGCATAACGACATGGTTTTAACCACCGATGTGTTAAACTACGATACCAAAAATAGAATTGCCACTTATGTGCAGGGCGCTAAAATTACCAGTGGCGAAAATGTTTTACAAAGCAAGTTGGGTTATTATTATGTAAAAAATTCGGATGCGTTTTTTAAAAACCAAGTAGTCTTAACCAATCCAAAATACACCATCACTTCCGATACTTTAAAATACAATACCACAAGTAAAGTGTGTACCTTTTTTGGTCCAACCGAAATTAAATCTACCACAGATTATATTTATACCGAATTAGGAACTTATAATACGATTACCGATTTAGCGCAATTCACTAAAAAATCTTTTTATGTTGCGGGCGCTCAAAAATTAACTGGAGATATATTAACCTACGATCGTAAAAAAGGAATTGGTAAAGCAAGCAATCATATAACTTTTACCGACACCGCACAACATCTAATTTTAAAGGGGAACAAGGCGACCTATAATCGTTTGAAAGAAACTGCGGTGGTTACCAATCAAGCTTATGTAGTATTAATTTTAGACGGAGATTCTTTATTTGTGTCGGCCGATACGCTGCGTAGTTTTATGGATAAAACCAAAACCTATCGTACTGTTTTAGCATATCATGATGTATTAGTTTATAAATCCGATATGCAAGCGCGTTGCGATTCTATTGTATTTAGTTTTCAAGATTCCATTATGAGTTGTTTTCATAATCCAACAGTTTGGTCGGAGGGAGCACAATTGAGTGCCGATTTTATCACTGCTAAAATTAAAAACGAACAAATACATCAAATGGATTTTTTGGCTAATGCTTTTTTAGTGATGGTTGATTCGCTTGATTCAGCAAAGTTTAATCAAGTGCGTGGTAAAAATATGTTTGGTTATTTTAATAACGGCGAACTAACAAGCATTCTGAGCGAAGGCAATGGCCAAAGTGTTTATTTTGCTAGAGAAGACGATGGTAGCATGCAAGGAGTGAATAAAGCCGATTGCAGTCGTATGCTGGTGCGTATCGCGAATCAAAAAGTACAAAGCGTAGCTTTTATCAATAAACCCGATGCAACTTTTTATCCCGATGGAGAGTTGAAAGACGAAGAATTAAAATTAAAAGGGTTTACTTGGCGACAAAGTTTGCAGCCTCAGTCAAAGCTTGAAGTCATTCAGCGAAAAAACAAAAATAAAAACAAATCCAAAAAATAATTTTAGCAGTTTTTTATAAATGCAGCAAGCTTCGCTATTGCAATTCCTCGGTGAGATATTTGCGTCTTTTCGCTTAAGCTCATTTCCGCAAAACATTGGTCGTAACCATTGGGTTGAAAAATGGGATCATAACCAAAGCCGTTATTGCCTTTTAAATTTTCTGTTATTTTTCCTTCTATTTTTCCTTCAAAAATAAATTCTTGATCTTCAAAAATTAAAGCAATCACTGTTCTGAAAGCCGCATTCCTGTTAGATTTGCCAAGTAGGGCTGCTAAAACTTTTTCGTTATTTTTTTGATGATTTACCGGTTCGCCTGCATATCTTGCAGAGTACACACCAGGTGCACCATTGAGTGCTTCAATCTCTAAACCCGAATCGTCTGCAAAACAATTTTGTTTGTAAATTTCATAAATGTGTCGTGCTTTAATCAAAGCATTTTCAACTAAGGTATCGCCAGTTTCTGGAATGTCTTCGGTAAAACCAATATCCGCTAAAGTTTTTAAGGTAAAATCGGAACCAATTAGCAATTGAATTTCGGAAACTTTGTGTGCGTTATTGCTGGCAATAATAAAAGTATGCGACATGAAATTTATTTGATTTCTTCGTAATCAACAAAATCGCCTTTATCTTGCAAATGACTTTTCTTTTTAGGATTAGGCGGCATGTAATCGACATGAATTTCGCCTTCTTGGGTATGTTGTCTTTGCTGTTGATTATTAAAATTTTCTTGTGCTTTTTTCACAACGGTTTTAACCATCAAGGGCATCAATAAACGAGCTAGCAAGCGCAAGCCGTAAACTATTAATATAAGGGTAAGGATGAATCTTAACATGTTCTTAAATTCTGGTCAAATATACGCTTTCGTTAAAATTTGCGCTATAAAAATGCAATTTACTTTGTAAATTTTTCATTATAAACATGCTCCAAAGCGTACATATCGTCTCTCCATTTGGCTGCCATAATAAAATCTAAGTCTTTAGAGGCCTTCTCCATTTCTTTTTTGCTTTTATCGATGGTGGCTTGAAGTTCGGCTTGGGTCATGTATTGTACAATAGGATCGGCTGCAAAACTATTGATGTCTTTTTCTATATACGGTTGTTGCACGCCATCTTTAAAATCCATCACCGAAGTTTGTTTGATAATGGCTTCTCTACTTTTGGTAACGGTAGTTGGCGTTATGCCGTGTTCTTCGTTGTATTTAATTTGCTTAATTCTTCTCCTGTTGGTTTCATCGATGGTGCGAGACATCGAGTCGGTCATTTTATCGGCGTACATAATTACGCGTCCTTCCGAATTTCTAGCGGCGCGTCCAATGGTTTGTATCAATGCCCTATCCGAACGCAAGAAACCTTCTTTGTCGGCATCTAAAATAGCCACGAGTGCTACTTCTGGTAAATCTAATCCTTCTCTTAATAAATTAATTCCGATTAACACATCAAAAACACCTAATCTTAAATCGCGTAAAATTTCTACGCGTTCCATTGTTTTTATTTCCGAATGAATGTAACGGCATTTGATATTTAATTTAGCCATGTACTTGGCTAATTCTTCGGCCATGCGTTTAGTCAGTGTAGTCACTAAAATACGGTGACCATTTTTAATTGATTTATCAACTTCGTCTAATAAATCATCCACTTGATTAACGGCAGGTCTAATTTCTATGATAGGGTCTAAAAGGCCCGTTGGGCGGATCACTTGTTCGACCACCACACCTTCGGTTTGCTTTAATTCATAATCGCCTGGCGTAGCACTTACATATATAATCTGATGCGTCAGTGTTTCAAATTCATCAAAATTCAAAGGCCTATTATCCATCGCAGATGGTAATCTAAAACCATATTCTACCAAAGCCATTTTTCTAGAACGATCACCGCCATACATCGCCCTAATTTGCGGAACAGTCACATGGCTTTCATCTATCACTAATAAATAATCTTTCGGAAAATAATCTAATAAACAGAAAGGTCGGTCGCCTGTTTTTCTGCCATCAAAAAATCGAGAATAATTTTCGATGCCCGAACAATAACCTAATTCGCGAATCATTTCTAAATCGTAGGTTACGCGGTCTTCAATTCTTTTGGCTTCTAAAAATCTTCCTTCCGATTCAAAGGAAGCTTTTCTAGCCATCAATTCATCTTGAATTTGTCTGATCGCACCTTGTGTTCTATTCTTTGGCGCTACATATAAATTCGCAGGAAAAATGGCTACGTTGTCCATTTTCTCTAGTGTTTTACCAGTTACCGGATCGATGGTACACATCTCTTCAATTTCATCTCCGTAAAAAGATAAACGCAAAGCATAATCGGCATAAGCTAAATGAATATCTACGGTATCGCCTTTTACTCTAAAAGTACCGCGTCTAAATTCTTCGGTAGTTCTAGCATAAAGCAAATCTACCAATCGAAATAAAAACGCATTGCGTGTAACTACATCACCCACTTTTAATCGAATCACACTATCGGTAAAATCATCTGGATTTCCCATACCGTAAATACAAGAAATAGAAGAGACCACAATAATATCTCTTCTGCCAGAAACCAATGCAGAGGTGGTGCGCAAACGCAGCTTCTCAATTTCATCATTGATTTTTAAATCTTTTTCGATGTAAGTATTAGTGGTTGGTAAATAAGCTTCGGGTTGGTAATAATCGTAATAAGACACAAAATAATTCACTGCATTTTCTGGAAAGAATTGCTTGAACTCCCCGTATAGCTGGGCTGCCAGGGTTTTATTATGACTTAAAATAAGCGTGGGCTTTTGTGTTTGTTGAATTACATTGGCAATTGAAAATGTTTTACCAGATCCGGTAACGCCCAATAAATTCTGATACACTTCTCCTTCGTTTACACCAGCCACTAATTGCTTGATGGCTTCTGGTTGGTCGCCAGTTGGAAAATATTCGGAGGTTAATTTAAAGTCCATAATAAATCAACAACAATTATTTGCAAAGGTTTTCAAATACAGCGATATATTTTGCTGCTACTTTTTTGGAATCTACTAAAGTTAATATTCCTTCGCGGGTGTTGCTAGAAAGATCGTTCGTCAGACAATGTACTATGCCATTTTGCAAATCTGTTAAGTCTTGAAATTTTGCAAGATAGCCATTGTGCAAATGTTGAATAAGGTCTGGCATGCCACCAATTTGGAAAGCGACCACGGGTGTGCCGCAAGCCAAAGATTCTACCACTGTATTCGGTAAATTATCTTGTTGCGAAGGCGTCACGAAAACGTCTGCGGCTGCATATGCATTGGCCATTGCCTTTGAGCCGTTTAATCTGCCAGTATAATGTATCGTTGTTTCGAATTTTGGTTTAGCTGCCGCTCTTCCGATGGCTAAAATTTCATATTTATTTTTCCAATCTGCATCCGATTTCTCTAAACCTATTATTGCATTTTCAAACCAAGTAAAACCTTTTCTTTGGTCACTTAAACTCATCGACACAAATAAAATAATTTTTTTATCAGTTTGAATACCAAAATAATTTTTGGCTTGTGCGCGATCCATGGGTTTAAATTCACTCAAGTCGAGTGTATTTGGAATAACCGTAATCCGATTATTTTTAGTCAAGGCACTTTTGCTGGTTTCTGCTGCTAACCAATTACTCGGACAAATAAAATGAATGCGATCGCTGTATATTTTTTGCTTTGCTTTAAACTGATATAAACTAATATTACTTATTGAATCATTTTTTAATAATGGGCAATGGCTGCACTCGCTTTCAAACTTTCTGCAATCTTCGTTGTAATGGCAACCGCCTGTAATGGCCCACATATCGTGTAAGGTCCAAGCAATGGGTTTGCCAAGGTTTTGGATGGCTTGCAGCTCCGATAGGCTTAAATAGGCATTTTGCGCCCAATGTAAATTAATCACATCGGCATTTTTCACTAAAGGGTGATCGGCTAAATTTGGTCCAAATGTGGCTAAGCTAAATTCTTTTCCATTGCGTTTAAAAAATCGCAAGAGCAATAATTCTAAGAAAAATAAAGCTTGATTCCATTTTAAGAGAAATGGATTTTTAGAAAAAACTTGCACATTTGCTTGCGCTCCATTGCTTTCGCGCACCAACATATTACATTCCACACCCGCTGCACAAAGCGATTGCATAAGCCTATTAGCGGCTACTGCTGCTCCACCTTTTTCGGATGCGGTATTCACAATAACTACTTTCATTATTTTTTGTAAGCAAAAATATTGAGTTGTAAATCGTATGTTTTGTTTTCGTGTCTGTTTACAAAAGGATGGTTTCTTTTGTTCTCTGTTTTAATATAATAATGAAAACCCGCATTACTTAAAATGCTCAAGATATTTCCTAGCGATTGGTTTTCTTTGGCGGTAGAATGGTATTCAATAAATATTTGATTTACTTTATGTAATTCGGCCGAACAGTCTGGAATAACAGTGTTTTCGGCGCCTTCGATATCCATTTTTAAAAAATCGATGCTTTCAAAATTGCCCAACATTTCTTTCAAGCTCATCGATGGAATTAAATCTGCTGTGCTATTATTATCAATGCTACCGCCGTCAGATCCTTCGGAAGCAAATCGTACGCCATCGTTATGAGTCCAAACTGCTTTGGCAATTACATTTACTTGCGAAGCGCCGTTATTTTTTAAATTCCACGCCAGTGTTTGCGCAATAGCTTGATCCGCTTCGATGCAATAAATTTCGGCGTCTTTGAATCGATTAGCAAAATATATTCCACTCAATCCAATATTCGATCCGCAATCAATAATGACTGGATTTGATTTATTACAATTAAATAAATAAGATTCTTCGACTAAGATTTCTCTAAACTGATAAATGAAAGAAAGCGCATCGGGCACTTGTAATTCCCAACCATTCACTTTTATTTTTCTAGGCGAATACCTTGGGGCATCGCCATATTGAAAAGCCAATCGGTTAAACTGACGAACCGCTTTGCGGGTCAGGAAGTAATAAAGGTTGCGAAAACTAATTTCCAGAAAAAGTCTCATGTTTGTTCTTAAAAAGCTAAAATAAGCCGAATAATCAGGATAAACATAAATATTTGTAAATTCTTCTAAATTTGCCTTATAATACTTCAAATGAGAAAACTTGCCCTGCTAACCAATAAATTAGGCTTCATCGGAATCTTCCTGAAGGTGATCATTATTATGCTGAATAAATTAAGCAAATGGTTGCGGACTGCCAGCTTGGAAATTAAATACCAATGTCATATTCATCCGGATGCACAAATTTTATATACCGATGCCAAAAGATTTGCTTTAGCAGAAGGTGTTTTTATTGGTGCCAATACCATTTTAATTTGTGCCGACGATCCAAAAGGCGAATGGGGTGTTTCGCATTTAACTATAGGCAAAGGAACTTCTGTTGGCGAGATGAATAATATTCGTGCTGGTGGCGGAACAATTCGCATTGGAGAAAAATGTATTTTAGCACAACACATTAGTATAGTAGCAGCAAATCATTTAATCGCACCTGGCGAATTCATGATTGATCAAGCTTGGGATACTACCAAAAATTTTATTGTCATTGAAGATGATGTTTGGATTGGCAGCGGAGTGCAAATTATGCCCGGCGTCACCATTGGCAAAGGCGCTGTAATCGGTGCAGGCAGTGTGGTTACTAAAGATGTCGAACCGAATAGCATTGTAGTGGGAAGCCCCGCAAAATTGGTTCGCATGCGTTAATTTTTCGCCGCCGCCGCCGCCGCCGCCGCAGCATTCGCAGCATCATGCACATCCGCCGCAGCATCCGCGTCAGCTTCTAAACGCCCGCAGCACCTTTCATTACATATTCAAAAGCTTTCACATAACGTTTACTTACTGTTCGAATATTAATTTCTTCTTTAATAATTCTTAAAGATCTTTCGCCAAATAATTTCAATTTGGCTTCATCTTGTAAAAGTAAATCAATGCTATCGCATAAACTTATTAAGTTATCTCTTTCAAAATAATAGCCATTGTAATCGGCGCGCACAATCGCTTTTTCGGTACCATCTGCCACCGAACAAATAATAGGCAAACCATAGCACATGGCTTCATTAATAGACAGGCCGCCCATTCCAGCCAATACATAAATAGAAGCCGACTTAAAAACCCGACCCAATTCCATCGGATCGTAAATTGCGCCTAAGAAAATAATATCACGATCTGCCGCAGCATAATTTTTTAAATTTGCTTCTTCTGGTCCGTTGCCTACAATCGTTAAAGTAAGTTGAGGATATTTTACTTTCAGTTTACGGTAGGCATCAATTAATAAATCAACGCGTTTCCATTTCACCAATCGGCCTACATGTAATAAATTAGGATGCTCTGCTTTTTGTTCATGTAATTGCGCTTCGATCGCTAAATGCGTATCGGTATCTGGCGAATTATAAGTAATAAATATTTTTTCTTTTGCTACGCCGTAAGATGCAATGTTTTCAATAGCTTCGTCTATATAGTAAACATGCGCATCCACCATTCTTAAATAAAATCCACGCAATTTCGTAATCAAATAAAACTTTAAAAAGCCAAGGAAATTTTTTCCAGTCGCATCTGCTTCACCGCCGGTAAATTGTTCGCTGTGATAAAAAGATTTGATTTTATTTTTTGCGGGCAAATTAAATGGAATGCCTTTGTAAATTAATTTGATTTTATATTTTTTGATGGTATTGCGCAGTGTCGAATTAAAAATTAAGTCGAGTGCATAAGGCCAACCAATCACTAAAATATCGGGTTGTTCTGCTGCAAGTATTTCGGGTAAATTTTTAAAATAAGGTTTGCCTAAAAAACCAATGGCTTCTTCGCCGCTAATGGTTCTGGTATTTGATTGTGTTTGCACATGCACGCCTTCGCCACGCGATTGGCTTTTGCCTTGTGGAATAATAGCCGCCACCTGCATTCCCTCGTCGTTTTGTAAATGTCCGAGTAAGGCCGATAAATAATGGGCAAGGCCCGGAAAGGTGAACAATACTTTCATAATCTTTGGCTTTCTAGCGCGCTGTTTCTATTTTCAAGACGAATGTAGTATTTTAGAGCAAAATTTTGAAGTTTTATCCTATCAAATGAACGAATATAGACATAATAGTTCCGAAGCAATCCAAAGAACCCAACCCGGTTGGTTTCATCCTCGTCGTTATTACCTTAAGATGTTACGCAAACTCATTGAGTATGCTATCGAAAAACACATCCCAAATAAGAATGGCATTTTGGTTGATTACGGCTGTGGTAGTATGCCTTATAAAACTTTATTCGAAACCAAAATCAATAGTTATTTAGGCGCAGACCTTTCCGATAACCCAGCCATCGATATACATTTAGATGCACAAGGCAAATTAAATTATGCTGATAGTGCAGCCGATATCTTATTGTCTACGCAGGTTTTAGAGCATGTAGATGATCCCGAATTATATTTACAAGAATCGCATCGTATTTTAAAAAATGATGGATTGTTATTATTAACCACGCATGGTTATTGGATGTTTCATCCAGATCCAAATGATTTTTGGCGTTGGACTTCGAGTGGTTTGAAAAAAGTAGTGGAAAGAAATGGATTTGAAGTAATTGATTTTAGAGGCATCATTGGCAGGCCTGCTATGGGTTTGCAGTTGTTTCAAGATGGCTTGATGTTTAATTTACCTAGCCCAATCAAACAA
>JBILIO010000068.1:0-8798 GCA_044349915.1 Sphingobacteriales bacterium
AACCTTCTTGCATCAAAGTGCCGTAAGCCATTAGTTCGCCCATAGCCCAATCAAATACTTTGGTTTCTTTGCTCATCTTTTTACGATCTGCAAATAAGCGTTGAATTTTTGCAATGAATTTTTTATCGGAAGGAAGTGAAGTTACTTTATCTGCAATTGTTAAAAATAATTTTTCGTCGACTTTTGTTGGCCATTTTGTAATAAAATCTTTTGGCGTAGAAAATCTGAAATCTTTCCAAGCGCCCTGAAATAGGGGCTCAACAGCTGTATTCTCTTCTTGTTTTGCTTCGTTTAATCGAGCTTGTAAATGCGTTCTAAATTCTGTGTCTATGGCTTTCGCTTCTTGCTCATTAATAGATCCATCATGAATTAATTTTTGAACATAAATTTCTCGAGGATTCGGGTGACTCTCTATTGTTTTATATAGTAAAGGTTGCGTAAACCTTGGCTCATCAGATTCGTTATGTCCGTATCGACGGTAACACAAAATATCAATAAAAACATCTGTTGAATATTTTTGTCGGTATGCTAAAGCGTGTTGAATTGCTAAAACCAAGGCTTCTACATCGTCTCCATTTACATGAAACACTGGCGATAAAGTAGTTTTTGCTATATCTGTGCAATAGGTACTCGAGCGAGCATCTTTGTAATTTGTAGTAAATCCGATTTGGTTATTAATGACTAAATGAATAGTGCCACCTGTTTTGTAGCCATCTAACTTAGACATTTGTAATACCTCGTAAATAATTCCTTGGCCTGCAATAGAAGCATCACCATGAATTAATATAGGTGCAATTTTTGTTAAATCGTTTTGATATTTATGGTCAATTTTTGCCCTAACCATTCCTTCTACTACCGGATTAACCGCTTCGAGATGAGATGGATTTGGAGATAAACTTAAATGAACTTTTTTACCACTTGCTGTTTTAATATCTGTTGAATAACCTAAATGATATTTTACATCGCCACCAAAAGGATCGTTAGGATTAAACTTTCCTTCAAATTCTTTAAAAATTTCTTTGTAGGTTTTGTTCATAATATTAGCAAGCACATTGAGTCTGCCTCTATGAGCCATGCCTATAACAAATTCTTCTAAGCCTAGTTCTGCTCCATTTTCGATTACCGCATCTAGTGCAGGAATAAGCGTTTCAGCACCTTCTAAAGAAAATCTTTTCTGTCCTAAAAATTTTGTTCCTAAAAAGTTTTCAAAAATTACCGCTTGGTTTAACTTTTCTAAAATTCTTTTTTTAACCGTTAAATTAAACGCTGGTTGATTTTTAATTTTTTCAAACCGATCGATAAACCATTTAATTCTTTCGGGATGACGAATAAACATAAATTCACATCCGATCGATTCGCAATAAGTAGTATCTAACAGTTGAACGATGTCTTTTAGTTTAGCAGGTCCTATGCCAAGTTCTATACCCGAATTGAATACGGTTTCTAAATCTGCATCTGTTAAACCAAATTGCGTAATTTCTTTTCCAGGAAAATATTTTCTTCTTTCGCGAACAGGATTTGTTTTAGTAAATAAATGTCCGCGGGTACGATAGCCATTAATTAAATTAAGTACGGCGATTTCTTTTAAAAAATGAGTAGGTGTTTCTGTCGATACGGTAATGGCATCAGCGCTTCTGCCTAGGTCATAGCCTTCGAAAAACTTTTGCCAGCCAAAATCAACCGACTCAGGGTCTTCTTGATATGCCTGATAAAGATTTTCAATGTATTCGGAAGAATTATTACTGAGGTATGTTAAATTATCCATTTCGTTCAATCAAACTGTGCCGCAAAATTACAAATTTATACGCTTTTTAAAGGATTTTTGACATTAAAATTGGATGGAAATTGATCGATTATTGATTAATTCTTGATATTTTCAGCGATAAATGCATGGAGATCGTCAATAGCACAAAGAGGCACGCAATTATTCATAGGCTTAGGACTGTGAGTAGTAACAGCAGATCCCGCTAGTAATATAGTTGCAGCAGGGAATCTACTGGACATATCCTGCATCAAATTGGTTAAGTACTCCGTTCCCAAATCATTAGTTAAAATGGTAATGATATAATTGGAATCATAGGACGCCACCACTTCCTGAACATATGGAATGGGTAGATTTTGGCCTAAATATAAACTCTGAAATCCATTAGCGCGTACCATAAATTGCGCCAACAATAAGGCAATTTCGTGAAATTCCCCTTCGGGTAAAAACAAAATAAATTTATTTTTAATAGAAGAATCTGGAATCGGCAATTCATCAATTGCCACAATTAAACGTTGCTTAATTAAACTAGAAGCAAAGTGTTCTTGAGCTGGGGCAATTAACCCTGTTTGCCAGAGAAGCCCTACTCTACCTAAAAACGGATATACACATTGTAGCATGGTTTCCAAAACGCCTAATTCCTTGATGCAAGTTTGTAAGGTATTTTTAAATGATTGCTCATTTAGGCTCAGTGTCTGTTCAATTAATTCTTGAATAACAACAGGCGCATTAAGTTGATGTATAGCTAATGTTTGAATTATTTCTACTCTTTGCTCATCAGACATTTCCGCAATTTTAGAAATCTTGAAACCGTTCTCAATTAAACAAGAAATATTTAAGAAAATGCGCAAATCAAAATCGTCGTAATACCTAATATTACTAGCAGAGCGCTTGGCATGAATAATTTGATAACGTTGTTCCCAAATTCTTAAAGTAGCAGATTTGATGCCAGTAATGTCTGCAATATCTGATATAGAAAATCGGTTTACTTCTTTCATTTTTTAAAAACTCATGTCATCCATTCCGCTCGGCGCGCCGTCTTCTCTGCCGTTACGTTTATTTTTTGGAAAGTCTGTTTTTCCAAACTTATATATTAAGGAACATATTAAAAACTGAGTGTCTCTTTTGAATTGGGTATACTGCATAAAGTTTGTTCCATAAGAATCGAAACGCATATATCTTGTATTAAACAAGTCGGATATACTTAAAGAAAGTACCGCTTTATTTTTGAATAAATCTTTTTTCAAGCCAATATCGAAAGAATACATTTCTTTAAACTCACCTTGAGCTGTTACACCAGCTGAAGTATAATTTCCTGAAATTTGAATATCTACAATATTCGGCAATTTAGCGGTAGACATGATTTTAACAGAACCATTTGAGCCAGCCTTAACCTCTGCATTCGTGCTACTTACGGCTATCTCGTTTCTAAATAAATTTAAATTTGTGGTCAAGGTCCAAAATTTCATTAATTCGGTAACAGCAATAAATTCAAATCCGAAATTCCTAGAAAAACTTAAATTTTGAAAAGTTACCGTTGAAATTCCAGCCGTATCAACCAATCTGTAACGTTGAATTTGATCATTCGTTTGTCTAAAATACAGGGTAGAGGTTAGCGTATTTTTTTTCCAATATTTTATATAACTCAATTCATATGCATCAACATATTCGGGCTTTAAATTTGGATTTCCTGTTCTCAAATTTCTTGGATCAGAAAAATCGGTAAATGGATTTAAATTATTTACTTGTGGTCTGTTAATTCTTCGCGAATAATTTAATTGAATTTCTTGATCAGCTCCTAGTTTTCTAGCAAAATAAAGACTCGGGAAAAAACTTAAATAGGGTTTTATATTTTTAATTCCTGCCGTTACCTGATCTGTTATAATATTTGCATGCTCCACTCTTAATCCGCCTTGAACACCCCATGCACCAATGGTTCTGCCATAATTAGCATAAGCTGCGTTAATTATTTCGGTATAAATAAAGTGATTAGATTGTAAGGCATTTGGCAATAAAGTATCTGTAATTTGTGAATTATCTGCTACACGATAATCCGCATCATTTGATCTAAAGCCAAGCTTGTATCCTGTTTCAAATTTAGCTAGTTCATTGATTGGGTTAACGTAATCTAATTTAAATGAAGCTAAATTAACATTAGAAATACTGATGGCATTTTGAATAAATAGATTTGAATTAAAAGTATTACTTGTTTCGTAATCGGTTACCCCATCCGAAGCATTATTTGAATAAGATAAATCTGCTGTTAATTCTTGTTTAGGTTTTAAAAAAGATTTTCTATAGTTTAATCCTAAATCTATATTTAAACTCTTATCTGCTCCTGTATTCAGTCTTTTCAGGGCATCTGTTTGTAAATGAACTTCATTAAAATTTACATTGGCACTACTCCCATCAGTCGATTTATCTGTTTTACTTAAAGTAGAGGTTAAGCCTATTGTTGAACGACTATTGATATAATGATCGAGCGAAAGTCTAAATACATTGGTCGTATTTTGATTATGATTTAAACCATCTTGATTGGTAAAGGTAGTATCCGTATTGTAATTTTTTCTAGTATTATAAGAACGCATATTCATTTGATTTGCTCTTATGCTATATCCAGTTGAAATATTCCACTTCTTGTTTTTATAGCTTAAGTTATACCCTAAACTATACCTGCCTGCACCATAGGTTACAGAAGAATTTATACTTCCATTTAAACTGGTTTGTTTATTTTTTTTAAGAATAATATTGATGATTCCCGAAGTACCGTCTGGATCGTATTTCGCGCTTGGATTGGTAATCAACTCCACACTTTCAATAGCTGACGAAGGGATTTGCTCTAACACCGCATTGCGATCTGTACCGGTAAGCGTAGAGGGTCTTCCATCTATTAATACCGTTATGTTTCCGCTACCTCTTAAACTTAAATTTCCTTCTAAATCAACATTGATAGAAGGAATAGTTTGCAGAACATCGTTTGCTGAACCTCCGGTAGAAAGTACATTTTTCTCTACGTTAAAAACTTTTTTATCTATCGCCATTTGCAACATACCACGATCTGCAGATACAGTTGCTTGCGCCAATTGCTTAACCGAGGAATATAATTTTATTACCCCTAAAACTATTTCGGGTTTTGCAGGATTTAAAAACAGGGTATCACTAGTTAAAGAAACATAGCCAATAAAGCTGTAGATTACTTTAACTCTTCCAACTTTAAGTTCTGTAATTTTAAAATATCCTTTTTCATCGGCAACATTTCCAGCAATTATTTTATTGTCTCTGATATTTAAGATAGAAATGGTAGCAAAGGGAATCCCTTTTTTAGAATTACCGTCTATCACTTGCCCTGCAACAGAAATATTTGCAGGTAAATTGCCTTGCATTCTATTGCCCGAAACTTGTGCGAACAAGAATGATTGGCAAAAGAAAAAAGTGATAACGAATAAAAGGCTTTGTTTCATAATTCAAATAAAAGGCAAATATACGAAAAGCTTAAAGGAATAGCCTTAAATGCTTCATTTTGCCTTTTTGATCAATATTTATTAAAACTAGAACAACTTTAAGGTCATTTTGTTATAGGAATATGAAAATTGAGAATAATACACAAAGTAACCCATTCATTGACCTTATTGGCGACGATCACATTTCGAGTGCTGCTGCAACACCCATTAGGCCAGATGCCTTTGAAATGGATGATGAGCTTAAAGTTGAATTAATTGAAAAACACTTTACAGAAATAATGCAAATCCTTGGTTTGGATTTAACAGACGATAGTTTAAGCGGCACCCCTCATAGAGTGGCAAAAATGTATGTGAAAGAAATTTTCAGAGGCCTAAATCCTGCTAATAAACCAAAAATTTCGATGTTCGAAAATAAATATAAATACAATCAAATGTTGGTTGAAAAGAACGTCACCATTTATAGTAATTGCGAACACCATTTTGTACCAATCATTGGCAAAGCCCATGTAGCATACATTTCAAATGGTCAAGTAATTGGTTTATCTAAAATAAATCGAATTGTTCAATACTTTTCGCAAAGACCACAAGTGCAAGAAAGATTAACGATTCAAATTGCAAACGAATTAAAAAATATTTTAAATACAGAAGATGTGGCCGTGGTAATTGATGCGCATCATTTATGTGTTTCCTCTAGAGGAGTAAGTGATGTAAACAGCAGTACTATTACTGCAGAATACGGAGGGGCGTTTTTAATTCAAGAAAAAAGAGAAGAGTTTTTAAAATATATTTCTTTGTCAATATAAAAAATGGAAATTATAAAAGATAAAAATGTGCTTATTGTAGGAGCTACAGGAGGCATAGGCAAAGCAACAGCGCTATTATTGAAACAATCTGGTGCAAACTTATTTGTCACTAGCAGTAACGAAAGTAAATTAGCGGAATTAAGCACCTTATTAGATTTACCCAGCCATCAAACTTTCCTATTAGATATTACAGATGCAAATGCAGTAAAGAATGTTGCAGAAAATATTCATCAGCAAATTCCGGCTATCGACATCCTTATTAATGCAGCTGGTATTGGTATTATTAAGCCTATCGAAAATTTAACCGAGCAAGATTTTATGCAAACCGTTCAAGTAAATTTGGCCGGTGCATTTTATTTAGTCAAAAACTTTATTGAGCCAATGAAAATTGCTAAAAAAGGTTTGATTATTAATATTCCTGGCGTATTAGGAAAAACACCAATGGCAGGCGCAGCAGCCTATTCGGCCTCTAAGTACGGATTAAACGGTATGATGAAATCGATTAGAGAAGAATTAAAAAGAACAGACATTCGTATTACTAATATATTTTTAGGTGGTACCGATTCTGCATTTTGGGATCATATTGATTTAAGAGTGCAGCGAGATAAATTTGTACAAGCTGCTGAAGTGGCAAAATCTATTTGGTTTTTATGCCAACAACCTAGCTCGGGCGTGGTATCCGAATTAGTATTACAACCGTTTAATCACCAAGCAATTTAATGAGACATTTGTTGTTAAGTGATATCGAACAAATGAGCAGCCGATATCGTGCAAGCTTTATTAATTCGATTAGCGGTTTTAAAAGCTTAAACTTAGTAGGCAGCATTGCAAAAGATGGGCAACATAATTTGGCGCCATTCAACTCCATTGTACACATAGGTTCTAACCCTCCATACCTTGGAATGATTGCCAGGCCTGCAACAGAAAGCCACCAAACACTGAGCAATATTATTGCAACTGGCTACTATACCTTAAATTCGGTAAGCGAATCTATTATGGAACAAGCACACCAATGCAGTGCCAAATATGATGCAAACACCTCCGAATTTGAACAAACAGGCCTCGAAGTTTTTTTATCAGAAAAAAATATTGCTCCCTATGTTTTAGCCTCGGCCATTAAAATAGGATTAGAGTTGGTAGAGATTATCCCCATTCAATTAAATCAAACCTCATTAGTGATTGGAAAAATTATCGAAATTATTTTACCCGAAAGTATTATTTCGGAAGATGGTTTTGTAGCTATTGCTAGCGCTGGAAGCATTACCTGTAATGGCTTAGATAGTTACTACAGCGTAAAAGAATTGAAAAGAATTCCGTATGCTAAGCCATAAAATTATTTAAAATTTTATTTCGATAGGGTTTTCTTCGGCAGCATTTATAATAATAATACCGTAGCGCGTTTCTTGTGGTTTAACGGTACTGCCTAACAAAGTGTTGCTCTCTAATTCAGAACGAAATTGTTTATTTGCATTGATTGCAACAAAAATATTTCCCGCCGCTAACATAGGGCCGGCAACCATTCCAAGCGGAAAATCAGCTACACTTGCACCATTGGTTGTTTGCACAGGCGGGGTTAAAGCCAATAATAAAAATCCCAATGCTGGCCAATTTTTTTGCTTCAGTTTTTGATAGGCCGCTGCTGAATTGATAAAATCAAGGGCTTGTCCATTACTGATTAAATTAAAATCTTTGCCTACTACCAACGCTTGATTGCTGGTGTTTTCAATTTTAACAACAACTAATTTAATTTTCTGTTTATTTTCTTTTCTGGCATAACGCTTATTGTTGAGCTCCGCTAAAATTCCATAGCGATAAGACAATTTCAAACCATTATAATTACCCGCAAGTTCGTAGCTTAAATAAGCAGGTTCTATCGGATTATAAATAGCCGCGCAACTACTCATTAAAACAGTAAATATTGCCAGTATGTAAATCTTATTTTTCATTTGCATGCAATTTATTTATTTTTTTTCAAAAAAAATGGCCAATCGATTGATTGGCCATTTTTAAATATTATTATTGGAATTATTCTTTAATTAATCTAAGTGTGCTTGAAGCATCTTTTGTAGTTAATCTTACAAAATAAACACCATTAGCAAATCCCGAAATATCCATTGGGATAGCATTTGCACCCGAAAGGTTTTCATATACTCTATTCGCAATTAACTTGCCATCTAGCGCATAAACAGCTAATGTAACCGCCGAATTCGATTTTAAATCGAAAGAAATAGTAGCGGTATTGCCTGCCGGATTTGGATAAATTTGAATCGCATCTGGACCAGCCAATGTTTGAATTCCAGTTACATTTGTGCCAATTTCCATACCTGAAGTATAGCCTTTTGCAACTGCTTCGGCTATGGTAGAATTAGATGCATTTTCAATCGTTCCACTTGGATTAATCAACATATTAATGATATGCATTTTGTTTGTTCTCCAATTGGTAGGTAATACATAGGTATAAGTATGAGTTACACTAGCACCACTGTCTGCACTCGCACCAAATGCATTTGCATAACCTTCGAATGAAGGGCAAATAATTCTTGCTACGTGATCGTATTGCATTTTTGTAAATGGAACTGGATTAGATAATAATTCATATCCACCCATTACACCATTTGCACCGCCCGCATAAGCATTTGCTTGACTCCATGTTGAACCTGTTCCCTTAACACTATCTTCTGTTAGCACACAAGCCATTTTATAATCGCCTGCAATTGCACTGTTAAAAGTAGAAGTTACCGAAACTTTTAATTCACGCGTTGTTGAATTATA
>JBILIO010000001.1:0-31677 GCA_044349915.1 Sphingobacteriales bacterium
ATTAAATGAGGGCTTGTAAATAAACTCGGACCGGCATCAAAACTAAAGCCATTACTTTCGAAATGACTCAATTTTCCACCTGGGTAATCATTTTTTTCAAAAACCTGCACATCGTATCCGAGTAATTTTAGCCTGATTGCGGTTGCCATTCCACCTACGCCTGCACCTATAATAATCGCTTTTTTAGAAGACATATAATATTAAATAATTCTTTGTTCTTGAAATGGCATCCTGTTTTTTAACTATTCAAACAACAATTAAACTAGCTAATTGTTGGTATCTGTGAAGTTTAAAGTTTAAAAATACTAATCTCTTTTATAATACCTGAATTTATTCAAGAATATGGAGATAATTCAGGAGCTTTGAAATGGTTAATAAAAACATCAAAATGAATATTGTACTATTTGACGGGCTTTGTAATATGTGCAACAAAACGGTTTTATTTTTAATCAAATTTGATAAAAAAAATAATTTACATTTTGCGGCACAACAAACTAATGCGGGTGCAAAAATAATGAATCAATACTTGGTCAATCAAGATGCTCGATCTGTGATTTTTATTAAAGAAAATTTAGTTTATTATCAATCAGATGCAATTATAGAAATTGCCAAACTATTATCAGGATGGCCTAGGATAGCTATATTAGCTATAGTTTTTCCAAAATTTTTGAGAAATTGGGCCTATGATTTGGTAGCCAATAACAGGTATAAAATTTTTGGGAAGCAAATGAATTGTTCCATTCCATCTAAAGCAAATGAACATAAATTTATCAAATAATTTCTTATCGTTTATGCAATGGCAAATCAATTAACCCCGATATTTTTTCTGCTAGCTTTTCGCCCTCTTTACTAAATGCCCATAAAAATAATGCCTTTATGGAATGAGCTTTCTTGATGCCCTCAATAGCTTCAATGCATAACTCCTGGGCAATACCTTTCCCTCGAAATTCTTCTAATAATAAAGCCGAGCATAGGTAAATGGCTTCATATTTAGTATTTAATGGTGTTAATTCGTATAATTCCTTTTCTGATATTTTTTGATTGATAAATTGCGTCATTAAATCTAGCGTGGTGGGAATGCATAAAATCCAACAAACTGGACCATTTCCGTCATCATATTCAGATATGGAGTTGGGATGAATGAGCTGTAGGTGCTCCATCACATTTTCGTCTACATTCAATTGGTTGGGATCATTGCGTCTGGAAAATATTGCATCCGACAATTGAATCATTCTTTCAATTTACTAAGGCCCATATTTCAAAATTAGTATTATAATTTATTTAGCGGTTTAAACAGCCTAAGCGGCAAGATTAAACATCCCTCCAACCTACCCTAAAAACAACAAAGGACCCACGATTTAACGTAAGTCCTTGATTTTCATGTAGCGGGAACGAGAGTTGAACTCGTGACCTCAGGGTTATGAATCCTGCGCTCTAACCAACTGAGCTACCCCGCCTTTTCTTATCTTATTTAGATAATGGTTTGCAAATATAGAAGATTTTGTTTTCCTTTAAAAAAAATGACAAAATAAAAGCAGTATTTCTGTTAAAACGAATGAAGAAGAAAGAAATCTTAAAGCAAAAAATCACGATGGAGTTTAGCATGCGCTCTTCTCCTAAAACATTATTCAGTTATTTAAGCTCTCCAAATGGTCTAGCAGACTGGTTTGCAGACGATGTTATATTCAAAGACGGTTATTATTTATTCGTTTGGGATAACGAATCGATGCGTGCCAAAATGGTGGCTAACCGAGAAAACAAATTAGTTAGATTTAAATGGGATGATGGCGACCCCAATTCTTTTTTAGAATTTGAAATAGTACAAGATGAATTAACTGGCGATGTGGCACTTTGTGTAATCGATTTTGCTTACGAATCCGAAATTGCCGATAAAAAAATGATTTGGGGTAATCAAATCCAAGACCTTACGCATGCTTTAGGTGCTTAACAAATGAATTTGCCAATAAAAAAAGTTCATAAGCTCATTATTGGTTCTTTCATAGGCCCATTTGTTTTAACTTTCTTCATTGCATTATTTATTCTTTTAATGCAATTCTTATTTAAATATATCGAAGACCTTGTAGGTAAGGGTTTAGAGTGGTATGTGGTTTTAGAACTCATTGTTTATGCTTCTTCTACGCTGGTGCCAATGGCGCTGCCTTTAGCCATCTTACTTTCCTCCATCATGACTTTCGGTAACCTCGGTGAACATTACGAATTGGTAGCCTTAAAATCTGCTGGAATTTCTTTAAGAAAAATAATGATGCCTTTGGTGTATTGTGTATTGCTCATCAGTATTGGGGCATTTTATTTTTCAAATGTAGCCATGCCTTACGCTAATTTAAAAATGGGCGCGCTCATGTGGGATGTAAAAAATCAAAAGCCAACATTGGCCTTAAAAGAGGGTGTATTCTTTAATGGAATGGATGGTTTTAGTATAAGGGTGGGTAAAAAAGAAAAGGATGGACAAACTTTAAAAGACATTGTGATTTACAATCATTCCAATCAAAGTGGGAATAAAAATGTCATGATGGCCGATAGTGGACGCATGTTAAAATCCGAGAACGATCGTTTTCTAATCATCGAACTTTTTAATGGTATTAGTTATGAAGAATCGGGCACACCCAATACCATCAACGATCGCAAGCAGCTCTTACGCGTAAAATTTAAACAGCACGAAGTTAAATTTGACTTATCTACTTTTCAAATGAATCGTACCGATGAGAATTTATTTAAAGATCATTATACGATGCTGAATATTAATCAGCTAAAATATTACGAAGATTCGCTCACGAAGAAAAAAGCGAGTGAGACTTCTTATTACAATCAAAATTACAGGGCCTATACATTTATGGATAAAAAATTTGCAGTCGATTCCAGCGCGAATGCAAGTATTAAATTAATTCATCCAGATATTCTTGCAAACTTTCCAAAGGCTTCGCAGCCGGGCATTTTAGCCAGTGCCTATGCCACAATTCGAAATGTTAAAAGTTATTCAGAAAGCACTGCTGTAGATCAAGAAAAGTTAGCCGAAAAAATTCGTCGACACGAAATCGAATACTATCGAAAGTTTACCCTTTCTATAGCTTGCTTGATTTTATTTTTTATTGGTGCGCCATTGGGTGCTATTATTAGAAAAGGTGGTTTAGGAATGCCAGTCATTATTTCTATTTTCTTTTTTATCTTCTTTCATATTTTATCTATCACCGGCGAAAAGTTTGCTAGAAAAGGGGTTTTAGATGTTTGGATTGGTATGTGGATGGCTTCTCTTGTGTTATTACCTATTGCCATTGTGCTTACTAGAATGGCAACTACAGATTCAGCCGTATTCAATTTAGAGTCTTATACCAACTTTTTTCGTAAGTTGACTAAGCGAATAGGTGCTAAATAGCCCTTCATTCAAACAAATTTGAAATAAAATCGTATTTTTAGCGTTAGATTCTAGGATTTTTATAACATGAATAGCATAGCCGGTTTAGCTGTAAATACAGATTGTTTATTTTTTAAAGGAGATTTGCCTTGCGGCCCGCATAAAAAATCGGGCTATCATTGTGCCGATTGCCCTGCTTACGAAAAAATAAGCAAACGCATATTGATCATTAAGCTGGGTGCCATTGGTGACGTCATTAGAACCACGCCACTCATTCGTAAAATCAGAGCCGTTCATCCCAATGCAAAAATAACTTGGCTGACTCATACGCCTGCTATATTACCCAATCAAGCAATAGAAGAAATTTTAAAGTATGATTTTGCAAATGTTTTATACGTTCAGCAAGTAAAATTCGATATTGTTTACAATCTAGATAAAGACAAAGACGCTTGTGCTTTAGTTAACACAATAACCGCCACCGACCGCTTTGGTTATCATTTAAAAGATGGGGTACCTTACCCTTTGAACAAATTAGCCGAACACAAATTTAGTACTGGTTTATTCGATGATATTAGTAAGCAGAATCAAAAATCTTATGTGCAAGAAATTTTTGAGTTGGCTGGATGGGATTTCAATGGAGAAGAATATCTTTTTGATAACCACCAAGACAAAGGCTTTGTGTGGGAATTGCCTTCGGATAAAAAATTAATTGGCTTAAACACCGGTTGTGGCGATCGTTGGACTACTAGACTTTGGCCAGAATCGCATTGGATACAATTGATTCAATTAATCCAACAAGCAGGGTATGAGCCAGTATTATTAGGCGGTGAACAGGAACACGAAAAAAATACCAAGCTTGCAAAGGCAACAGGAGCAAGCTATTTGGGATTTCATTCTTTGCCAAAATTCATCAACTTAATGTATCAAATGGATTTAATTGTTACGCAAGTTACCATGGCTATGCACATTGCAGTTGCTTTGCAAAAGCAAATGGTATTGATGAATAATATTTTCAATCCATACGAATTTGAATTGTATCAACGCGGTCAAATTGTGAGCCCATCTAAAGCATGTGAATGTTATTTTCAAGGTGCTTGCAAAAATGGAGAGTCTTGCATGAAAGATTTATCAGTAGCATCGGTACTGGATGCAATCAAAGCGAGTATCAAATAAATTGAGAGTTTTACAGTTAACATATCGGGTCCCATTTCCACCAACAGATGGGGGCGCAATGGGCATCTATGCCATTACAAAAGGTTTAAAAGAGAACGGCGCAATAATAGATTTATTAGCTATCAATACGCCAAAACACGCGCAACCAAAAGGCGCCATGGCCGAATATGCCAATCAAATAGATGTTTTTGTAGACACCCGAATTTCGCCGGTTAAATTATTAATCAATTTAATTTTCAAAACAATTCCATATAATGTCGAGCGCTTTTATGATAAAAAAGTTTCCCAAAAACTAATCGAATTATTGCAAGCAAACAGCTATGATTTTATTCAGGTGGAAGGCGCATTTGTCGCAAAATATATTGAAGTTATTCAACAGCATTCGAATAGGCCAATTATTATTCGGGCGCATAATATTGAATATATTATTTGGGAGCGATTGGCTGTTAACACAAAAAACCCATTGAAAAAATGGTTTTATAATCATTTAAGCAAAAGGCTGAAAGCTTTTGAAAACAAGTATTACAACATGGCTAGCGGCATTGCAGCAATTACCGAAGAAGATAAGCAGCGCTTGCTAGACATGGGCATTACGAAGCCTATTAAGGTTATTCCTGCTGGGGTAATTTTAGATAAATATTTACAAGCAGATTTATTTACAGAAAAGCCAAATACCATTTTTAGTATCAGCGCATTAGATTGGGCGCCGAATATAGAAGGGTTGAAATGGTTTTTGGAAAATGTGTGGAATGAATTATTACAAAAGCATCCCGAAATAGCATTACACATTGCCGGAAAATCAACACCAGATTGGGTTTTAAAGCTTCAGCTTAAAAATGTTTTTATTCATGGTTTTGTTGAAGATGCCATTGCTTTTAAAAAGTCGCACCAAATTATGTTGGTGCCGCTGCTTTCTGGCGGAGGAATGCGTGTAAAAATTATTGAAGGAATGGCAGCAAAAAAGTGTATTATTAGTTCTACGATTGGTGCAGAAGGAATTGCCTATACCCCTAATAAAAATATAGTGATTGCCGATACGCCTGTCGAGTGGATTGCTGCAATTACCAATTGTTTGCAAAACAACGAATTTCGTGAAAGTATTGCTGCTGCTGCATTTGAATTGGTGGGTAGCCAATACGAAAACAAAGCCATCACGCAAAAATATATTGATTTTTATTTAACCATTAAATAATTGGGAATCTACATTTTTTTATTTTGCTTATGTATTGCCTTGTTGTTTCACAGCTATGTGTTATTTCCATTGCTATTATCGTGGTTTGCTAAAAATAAAAAACAAAACGAAATTACTTATGCGCTAAATGACCTCGAACTTCCTACGGTGGCTATTCTTATTGCTGCCTACAACGAGCAGACTGTAATTGAAGAAAAAATAAAATCCATTTTTTTGACCGATTATCCCATTGAAAAAATACAAGTTTTTATTGGAACAGATGCCTGTACAGACCAAACAAATAGTATTGTTCAGCGTTATGTAGATACGCATGCAATTAATTTAGTTGAATTTAAAATTAGAACAGGTAAAACGGCTATCATTAATCATTTAGCAACTTTGGCTAAAACCGATGTGTTTATTTTAACCGATGCGAATGTGTTTTTTTTAAAACAAACTATTTTTGAAATGCTCAAACATTATAAAAATAAGGAGATCGCTTTGGTGGCTGGAAATATTCTTAATCCGGTTGTGAAAATGGATGGTATTGCACATCAAGAAAAATCTTATTTAACCAGAGAGAATAAAATTAAATACCAAGAGGGAATTTGCTGGGGCACTATGATAGGCGCATTCGGCGGTTGCTACTCTTTAAGAGCAGCAAACTATTCTATTGTACCGAAATATTTTATTGTAGACGATTTTTACCTTTCTATGAATGTACTCAAGCAAGGTAAAAAGGCAATCGTAGCTTTAGAAGCAGTTTGTACCGAAGATGTATCCAATAAAGTTTTAGAAGAGTTTAGGCGAAAAGTGAGAATTTCAACGGGTAATTTTCAGAATTTGTTTCACTTTGCAAGCCTACTAAAAAATCCTTTTAACAGTGTAGGATTTTGTTTCTGGTCGCATAAAGTAATTCGCTGGATGGGTCCATTTTTGCTCATTTTGGCTTTTAATACTAGCTACCTATTGAGCCTAAGCCATGCTGCTATTCTTCCAATAGTTTATTTGCAATTGGGCTTATTCCTCAGTCCAATTATCGATTGGGTATTTAAAAAAATTGGCATACATCTAAAATTGCTTAGATTTGTATCACATTTTTATTTAATGAATTTGGCATTACTAAAAGGCTTTATAATATTCAAAAAAGGAATAAAATCAAGTATTTGGGAGCCTACTAAAAGAAATCAATAATATGAAATTCCATACCATAGAAGAAGCAATTCTTGAAATACAAGCAGGCAAATGTATCATCGTAGTAGACGACGAAGACCGTGAAAACGAAGGCGATTTTTTAACGGCTGCACGCAACGCAAGTCCAGAGATGATTAATTTTATGGCAACGCATGGCAAGGGTTTAATTTGCATGCCCATGACCGAAAGTCGTTGTAAAGAAATGAAACTCGATTTAATGGTTGGTAACAATACTGCATCTCACGAGACTAATTTTACGGTATCGATTGATTTGTTGGGTAATGGTTGCACCACGGGTATTTCTGCTTCGGATCGTTCTAAAACCGTGCTCGCTTTAATTAATCCGGCTAGTAAGCCCGATGATTTTGGCAGACCGGGTCATATATTTCCATTAATGGCTAAAGATGGCGGCGTAATTAGAAGAGCTGGCCATACCGAAGCGGCAGTTGATATCTCTCGTTTGGCGGGTTTCGAAGAAGCTGGATTAATTGTAGAAATTATCAGAGAAGATGGAGAAATGGCAAGACTCCCTGATTTAGAAATCATTGCTAAAAAATTCGATTTAAAAATTATTTGTATCAAAGATTTAATCGAATATCGTTTAAAGCATGAATCTTTAATTAAAAGAGAAGTGACGATTAATTTGCCAACCGAATTTGGAGATTTTGAAATGGTGGCCTTTACGCAAATAAATACCGGTGAAAATCATTTAGCACTGATCAAAGGCAATTGGGAAAAGGATGAGCCCGTGTTGGTGCGCGTGCATTCATCTTGCGTAACAGGTGATATATTTGGTTCTTGCAGATGTGATTGCGGATCACAATTACACAAAGCTATGCAAATGATTGCCAAGGCAGGCAAGGGTTGTATTCTATATATGAATCAAGAGGGCCGAGGCATTGGCTTGATTAATAAATTAAAAGCATACAATTTACAAGATCAAGGATACGATACAGTAGATGCAAATATTCAATTAGGTTTTAAAATGGACCAACGCGATTATGGAGTAGGGGCGCAAATTTTACGTGATTTAGGAATTGCTAAAATGAAACTTATTTCAAATAATCCTACCAAGCGTGCAGCAATTGTTGGATATGGTTTAGAAATTGTAGAAAATATTCCAATTGAAATTGAAAGCAATTTGCATAACGAAGTTTATTTAAAAACAAAGCGCGATAAAATGGGACATACCATTTTAAAAGACAAATAAATTAAATTGCTGTTTTCTTCCTCGTTATTTTTCCCCATAACTCTTTAAAGTTATCGAATTCTATACGATAGAAAACGCCTAAGCCTTGCTCGTTTTGGCTATTTCCGCGTTTTAAGATATCGCTGTTATTATCGTTTCGTTGAAATGCTTTTGCTTTTAAACGACCATCTTTACTAATTTTATATTCAATACTTACATCACCTGTTATGGCACTTGCATTGGTATTTGTGGTAGATGTTGTAGTTGTTTGATTCGCAATACTACCATCGATGGTAATCCTTTCATTAAATAACTTTAAAGACCCACCTACTCCTCTGTCTAAATTTAAATTAAAGTTTTTAGTAGAAATTAAATTAGAAAGTTGCGCGTTGATAAAACCAGAGGTTTCTATACTAGTGTTGTTTGTAGCCGAATTCACAAATCTCCCAAACACCAATAAACTGGCAACTTGATTGTTTAAATTATCTGAATTAGCAAGGTAGCCACCTACTTTACTGCTTACATCTTGATCGTTTGGAAAGCGTAATCCAAAAGTAATATCTGGCGCAAGCAAATCATTTTTCATATAAAGTACACACTGCGATAACACTTTTGTTGAAGTCGAATAAGCGCTGGTGTCGTTGGTTGCAGATACAATTAACGGATATATAGAAGGTCTAGTTTCGAATACAGCAGAGAGGTCTATTTTGGCTTTAAATGGATCACCGTTCCATCTTATGGTTCCGCCTTTTTCAATTTTAAATTTTTTATTGATGATATTTTGAATGTTGAAATTATAAACCCCTTCCGAAATTTCAAAATTGCCAAACATTTCAAAATTACCAATGGTATTGATGGCTAATTTTAAGTTTGCAAAGCCACGGCCTTTAATCGCTTCGCCTGTATTGGGGTCCATAATTAATTGCACTTCTGCCGCATCATTTACTTGTAAATTCATATTCAAAGCAATGCCAGAAAGATCAATTTTATAATCCGATTTTTTTTGCAAAGAATCTTTAGTAATAAAATGGATATAATTATTTGCGGAGATCGAATTTTCGTCGGTAATTGGAATAAATAATTTGGTGCCTGCATTGGTTGCCGCCGTAATATCAATTTTAAAACGATCTAATGGTCCTCTGAATAAGTAAGTGCCGCTGGTATAGGCTTTACCATAATACAATTCATTGTCTTTAACCGTCGTATTTAAGCTCATTAAATTTTGCGATTGCACTTTAACATCAAATACAAAATTGCTAAAGTTTTGATGGCTGATGCTACCATTGGCAGTGCCTTTGTTGCCTTCTTTATCTTTTAGCTGTACATTATTAATAATGATTTTATCTTCTGTGAATTTAATTTGTTCGTTTAAAGTATAACTGGTATTGAGGTAATTTACCCTAAGACCTACATTCTTTAAATTTAAATAACCATCTAGCTTAGGACTTTTAATGCTTCCGGTTATTTCCAAATCGGCAATAGCAGTTCCTTTAATATTAGAAACATAATCTTTTACAAATGGTTCAATAACAGAAAGCTCGGTCTCGTCTAATAAAATATTCAAATTTAAATTATCTACTTTTCGACCAATATTGATGCTTCCACCAATCTCTAAAGTTTTGAGCGTTTTATTAAATATGCTTCCTGCAATCGAAATAACTTTACTTTTTTCATCTAGCGTGCTATTGAATTTCAAGATGCCAATGCTGTCTTTATTGTATACTAAGTCGTCTATTCGTAAGTCGGATTGTAAACTCATGTCGCCCGAAACAGCTGCTAGCGTAGTGTTTGCATTTAAAGTACCCGCAATGGCGATCGAATATTTTTTTAGAATTTGGTTGAAAGATTTTAGCGAAAGTTGATGCGCTTTAATGCTTAGCTTATCTTTTTCATTATCAGAAATAATTCCAGTAACAGAAAGGCTTTGCTCGCCATTACTCAAGTAAAAATCATTGATGATAAAATTGCCTTGCGGGGTATAGCATAATTTAAAGGCCGATGGAATTTTCCATTCTGCCCGATCGATAATAATTTCGGATGGTAATACGCTTAAGTTGATACTATCATTGATGAAATTGAGCTTTCCATTTAAGTCTAATTGATTGATAGCGTCTTTGTCTGCTAATTTAACGTTGAACTGTATGGTGTCATTTGCTATCGCATTTGCAATCTCCACATTGTTGATGTTGACACTATCGTTGATTAAGATTTTATTGCTGGCAATATTGAGGTCAAAAGTTTTACTGTTATTTTCGCCGTCAATAACTATTTTTTCGAATTTAAATGATTTGTATTTAAGAAAGTCAAGTCCAATATTAATTTTTAGCAAATCCTTTGCTGTATTGAGTTTGCCGTAAATAGATCCACCTTTTGCCAATTGAAATTCGGGGAAAAACAAATCGGTAATGGGTTTAGAATTCGCTAATATTATTTTGAAACTAAAATCTTGGTTTTCAAATTTTCCAATATTACCTAAACGCATAGAAGGTAAAAAGTTTTTTAAGAAAGATTTGCTTGCTGAGGTAATATTGGCAAGATGGTAATTACCCTTTAATTCTGCGGTTAATAATTCGGATGCAATACTGATATTTTTTTCTAATCCATTGAGTTGCGCACGAATGGCAATCTGATTTACATGGTGTTCGATGGTCCCTTTTTGAATTTGACTATTTTGTAAGTTTAAATTTCCTGATATCTTTTCAAAATCGGCCCCTATAAAATCGGCTTTTAAATTACTACTAATCACAAACGAATCTGTTGTGAAATGCAATGCCAGTAAGTCTATTCGCTTAATGTTAGCCGCTAATTGAAAGGCAGGTAGTTCGAGGTTTTTTAAATCCACCTTTCCATCGAGGTCGAAACGCAAGGCAGTTTCGTTGGAATGTATCGAGGCGTTTAATACTTTTCTATCAATTTCACCATTGGTATTTAAGTTTCGATAAGTATAATTATTCAGGCGAATATCTAAGATGCTCGCATCAAATTTTGTTTTCAATTCGGCTAAACTAAAACCCTGCCCTTCTAAATTTGCTTTGATATTACAAATGCCAATATTTTCTTGTGCAATTAAATTGCCTAAGTCGAAATCAATGGTTTGTATCTCGCCTTTATAGCTTGCTACTTGATTGTCTGGCAATTTCATATTAAAATCTGCATAGATTCCACCAATGGCAGATTGCATTTGACCTTTTAAGTTGAAATCGTTGATGCGGCCTTGGTAATATCCCGAAAAACTAAAGGTGCCCAAACGGTCTAATTCATTAGGTAATAGGCTACTGACTTCTTTTTGATCAACATTAATTAATAATTTTTTTGCATCTGCTAAATTACTGATCAGTTTTTCTGCTTTAAAATACAATTCGGCATGTTCCATATCGGGCATACCTTTGATACTGAATTTACCTTCGCAATAAGTGGTGTCATTAGTCTTAATCGTTATTTCATCCGAAACTAAATTGTCAACCGTTCCATATACTTTACCATTTGCATAAACAGTTCCTGTATAATTAGTCAATTCATCTGTAAAAAAAGCAACATCTTTGTAAGCAATTTTGCTATTCACAAAATTACTATTCATATAAACTTTTTCGAGGTAATTAACCATATCCGAAATGGAGTCATAGCGCATTAAATAATAATCACGAATGTGACTGCGTGGCGTTATCAAATCGAGTTTGCTAAATTCCATTTCTGTTGGCGTCATTTTAAAATCTGTACTTAATTGACTGATGATAAATCCGCTCTTTTCCTTTAAACTCAAGTGTTTTAGCTTGGTTCTTAATTCGTTATTGAAGTAGGTGAAATAATCACTGGTATAATTTAATTGGGTAATATGTAAGTCATCATAATTGATGCTTTTCATTCCCATTGCCGCAATGTGTTGATTTTGATAAATCACCCTGCCATCCGTAATTTTAAATAAACCAATTTTTAAATAGATACTTGGTTTTACATTTGTAGTATTGCTCGTTGTATCTTCAAAATAGTCTAATATAAATTGCAAATTACTGACCGTCTCTTTTTGATAATATTTAATTTTTACAACAGGTTTTTCGAGTTGAATACTATTGATGTAAAATCGATTCCTGTTTAAAGAATAATTATTAATATTGATGTTGAATGTTTCTGTAAATAGCAGGGTATCCTGATGAAGATCTTCAATTAATAAGCCTTTGAGCACAATATTCTTCGGAAATTTTACATCCACGCCTTGGATGCTTACCTTTGTATGTAATTGATCGGATAAATACGACGCGGCCCTTTTGCTCAACCAAGTTTGAACACTCGGTAAAGTCAATAGCAGATAAGTGCTAAGCCCCAATGTAATGAGGCTTGCAATAATCCAGCTCGTTATTTTTAGTATTCGTTTAATAATATTGCTTTATGGTAAATCAACAAAAACCACTCATTATCCTTGGAATTGAATCTTCCTGCGACGAAACCTCAGCATCGGTTTGCGTAAACGGAGAAATTTTATCCAATATTACAGCTACACAAGCCATTCATGAGCAATATGGGGGTGTTATTCCCGAAGTTGCTTCTAGAATTCATCAACAGAATATTATTCCGGTGGTAGATGCGGCCTTAGCAAAGGCTAAAATACGCAAAAATGACATTACTGCGGTAGCTTTTACCCAAGGACCCGGTTTAATGGGTGCCTTATTGGTAGGCACTTCTTTTGCTAAGGCATTTGCTTTGGCATTGGGCGTTCCATTAATTGGAATTAATCACATGCAAGCGCATATACTGGCGCATTTCATCGACGAGCCAAAGCCCAGTTTTCCTTTTATTTGTTTAACCGTTTCGGGTGGGCATACGCAAATTGTATTGGTGAAAGATTATTTTGAAATGGAAGTGTTAGGTGAAACCACCGACGATGCCGCCGGCGAAGCATTTGATAAAACAGCAAAGATTTTAGGACTGCCTTATCCGGGCGGACCTTTAATCGATAAATATGCGCAAACGGGTAACCCCAATCGTTTTACTTTTACCGAACCACAAATTCCCCAATATAACTTCAGTTTCAGTGGTTTGAAAACGCAAATTTTATATTTTGTACAGCAAAATCAAAAAACAAATCCAAATTTTGTTGCCGAAAATTTAGCTGATATTTGCGCGTCTATTCAAAGTAGAATTGTCAGTATTTTAATTAATAAATTAAAGAAAGCCACCATCGATTATGGTATTACGCGCATCTCGGTTGCAGGTGGTGTTTCTGCCAATTCGGGCTTGCGCAATGCCATCGAAAATTTGGCGAAAGAAAATGGATGGAGTTTTTATTTACCCGCTTTTCAGTATTGTACCGATAACGCTGGAATGGTTGCCATTGCAGGCTTTCATAAATACCATGCCGGAAAATTTTTATCACAATCGGCTGTGCCACTTGCGCGCATGCCCATCGCCATTGACCAATAAAAAAGGCTCAGAAAATTTTCCGAGCCTTTTTTATGTTATAATTTCCGCAGCATTATTTTATCATCACTTTACCGCTACTGATTGATTTTTCAGTTAACAATTCGATGGCATAAATTCCTTTGCTTAAGCTGCTTAAATCTATAGGCAAAAATCCCGATTCAATTTTAATTTGTTTTTGAAAAACCAATTGTCCAATATTATTATAAACACGGATGTTTGCATTTTCGCCAATTTTATTTTTACAATCTATTTGAAAACGACCCTCGTTAGGGTTGGGGAAAATGGAAAGTGCCTGTGCTTTAAAACTGTTTACACCTTCCCATCCACCATATACTTTATTGGAGGTGTCAGATATACAACCTTGTGTATTGGTTACTATAGTATAATAATTGTAGGTAAATGCTTGAAACTGTTCAATGTCAATTACCTGTCCTGTTTCGCCTATCAACAACTTTTCTTTGCCAGTGTTAACTTCTTCTTGATACCATTGATTTCCGTCTATGTAATCTGATATAATTCCAACACGAGAAGTGGAAAGTAAATAATAGAGTCCAATCTCAGGCGTTGCAATAGTATCAACAAATACCGTCACCGAATCAAAATTACTACAACCGTTTGCATCAATTCCTATTACTTCGTAGGTAGTGGTTTTGTTTGGTGCAACTATCGCCACAGAAGAATCGCCCGCACCATTATCCCAACTATAAATTTTTGCGCCAGTAGCCCTAAGGGTAGTATTTTGTCCATTGCAAATGCGTACATCGGCTCCCGCATTAAGTGTAGGCAATACATGAATACTAAATGCAGTTGCGTTGCTTTCGCCTGTCGTTAAAGGGTCTGAGGCATTCACTCTTACTTTATATCCGTTTCCTGCTGCTAAATTTTTAGGAATAATACCAGTAATATTTCCTACAATGGTATTGCTAGTGGTTGAACCAATTGTAATGGCATTGGTAAAATCTCCATTCGCATTCGATAACTGAAGGGTGTAAGTATTATTGGCATTGATGCTGCCATTGACTAAATAATTAACATTGATAATTGAACCTAAACAAAATCCAGTATTGTTAGCTAAAGTAGTTTGTATGCTATTATTTGCAGTACCACAAGTCATAGTATGTCCGCCTAAATTACTCACATCGTCTTTTGCATAACCATCCCATTCGGTAGCAAGTGTAGGAAAACCACTAAGCGGATTACTGCTCACACCTGCAATCACAGTTGCTTTTCTAACTAAGGTTTGATCTAATAAAGATAAAGTGCCGCTGGTCCAAGCGGTGCCTGGGTTTTCGCCAATTCTACCAATAATATCAATTACCAAATCAGGCGAAATTTTTACCAATGCAATCGCATCGTTTCCATTAAAATTAGTAGCATTATTAGCAGTGGCTGTACCCGTATAAATCGTTGCTGCAGAGTTTTTGTAAACGGCAGTACCATTTACAGGAATCGTTCCCGAAAGGGTGATATCTTGTGTAGCGGTACTCGAACCATTGGCATATAATTTTAATTTATAATTACTTAAATCAATGCTTGCAGTAGTGCCATTATATAATTCTAAGTATTTATTATTAGCAGAACCTTCTACGTATTCAGAAATAATTAAATCTGTTGCACAAGTGCTGGTACTAGCCGCACTCACTACATAACTTTGGGTAGTACTGCTACTGGTTTGTCCTAAATTATCTGTTGCATTTATTTTAAAATAAATAGTAGTACCCAATGTTTGTGCAGGAATTGATGTCGAAGAGATATAAATACTAGGACTCGTATTTGTCATCGAAATGCTTGTATTCATTGCACTTGCGCTCGTTCCCCAAAGTAAATTTACCTGTGTTACACTACCATCGTCTGTTGCCGAACAAGAAACGGTTACCGCATTATTGGTATTTACATTGTTTGGATTTTTAGTGATGCTGCTAATAATTGGTGCAGGAGAAGTAGGCGTGCCAATAAAATAATTAGCAGTTGTGCTGGTACTGGTATTGCTTTGGTTATCGGTTGCCGTAATGTAATAATAAATAGTAGTGCCATTTGCTTGCGGCGCAATTTTAGTATTGGTGATATATACATTTGCAGTATTACTCAAATGCATATTAATAGTTTGATTAATACTGCTTGCGCTAGTTCCCCATTTAATGCTGGCTGATGAAATACTACCATCGTCTGTAATGCTTGCAGATAAAGCAACAGAGTCGGTTAATGTTGGAGTGCTTGGTATTTTATTAATATTGGAGATGTTTGGAATAATACTACAATAACTTCCGCCAGGCCAAACCATGCAAGCATATTCTGGATGATCAATAAATGGATTTCGATTTCCTTGAATAGCATAAACGTTATTGTTTCTTGCAATTTCTTTAGCACTTACTGGATCCTGTTGATTCCATTTTTTCATTAGCTCTAAAGCCCATGGTTTTAAACTGGCACCAATAATCATGTCGTTGGTTTGCCAACCTGAATCTTCGGTATAATAACGCGTGCACATGTAAAAATAAGTTCTTGCAAAATCTCCTTTGTATTCTGCGATGGGTTCGAATACCGTTCCGGTATACCCTGTAAAGCTGCAAGGCCCTAATTTACTGCCATTGAGCGTGGTGCTTGTTGGTGTTGTTACTTCGCCATAAGGATAATTACTTCTTAGCCCATTTACTTTTCCGTCTGTTGGATATACATGAAATAAATCAGATTGCATCGGAGAATTACTATTGAACCAACTTTGTGGCCAAGAGTGTTCTCTGTTAAAACAATCACCTTCGTTGCTATAATTTCCACAAGTTTGCGAAAAATTAAATGAATAGGGTGGAGTGCCATTTGGAATATCTGAATACATATCCCAAACTTTTCCATTGGGTTTAACATCGGTTGTTTGGTAATAACCCATTAACGAACCATAACTTTTTACAGAATGGTTATCTATGATATCGTGTAATGCTTGTCTTAAGGGAGTGCCGGTTAAACCTGTTGCAGTGGAATAATAACCCGTTGGAATTTGTGCAAAAAGCACAAAACTTTGTAATACTAAAAGCAGAGATAGTAGCTGTTTCCTCATAATTTATTTTGATGCCTATTTTTTAAAATTGAATACCTCGATGGCTATTGCATTCAATAGCTTCTAAATATCGGGTTTTTCTAATCATTTTCATAAATATGGCTGTCAAATATGCTAGTATTAACAAGTATAGCGCTCCTCTGCTTAAATGATAACTTTAAGATAACATTCGTAGCTCTGTTGCTGACGAAAAATACCTTTTCAAATAGATTGAAAAAGTTTAAAGGCAAACAAAAAAAGCGACACATTGCTGTGCCGCTTTTAAAACATAAAACATGGAAAATAAAAAATTATGCGTTAGCATCTTCAGAAGGTGCCTCGGTAGGTAAATCTACTTTTGATAGAATTGCCTTGATTTTACCTTCTAATTCTTCTGCTAATTCTGGATTGTCTTCAATTAATTGTTTAACAGCATCTCTGCCTTGTCCTAATTTGGTATCACCATAACTGAACCAAGAACCTGCTTTTTTTACGATTTCAAAATCAACACCGATGTCTACAATCTCTCCTGATTTTGATATGCCTTTTCCATACATCACATCAAATTCTGCGATTCTAAAAGGAGGTGCAACTTTGTTCTTTACTACTTTCACTTTCACTCTATTTCCGATCACTTCATCTCCATCTTTAATTTGACCAGTTCTTCTAATGTCTAAACGAACCGAAGCGTAAAACTTCAAAGCGTTACCGCCTGTAGTAGTTTCGGGGTTTCCGAACATGACGCCAATTTTTTCTCTTAATTGATTAATGAATATACAGCAACAACCTGTTTTACTAATGGTACCTGTTAATTTTCTTAAAGCTTGAGACATTAAACGAGCATGTAAGCCCATTTTCGAATCGCCCATTTCGCCTTCGATTTCGCTTCGGGGAACCAATGCTGCTACCGAGTCGATGACGATGATATCTATTGCGCCAGAGCGAATTAAGTTATCTGCTATTTCTAATGCTTGTTCACCGTTATCTGGTTGCGAGATCAATAAATTTTCTACATCAACGCCTAATTTTTTAGCATAAAATTTATCGAATGCATGCTCTGCATCTATGAATGCAGCTACGCCACCTTTTTTCTGAGATTCTGCAATAGCGTGTAAAGCTAAAGTTGTTTTACCAGAAGATTCTGGTCCGTAGATTTCAATTACTCTACCTTTTGGAAGGCCATTAATACCTAATGCAATGTCTAGTCCTAATGATCCGGTTGAAATTGCTTCCAATGGTTCGATTACAGAATCACCTAATTTCATGATGGTTCCTTTTCCGTAGGTTTTTTCTAATTTGTCTAGGGTCATTTGTAATGCCTTTAACTTTTCTTTGTTATCTGCCATTTGTTCTGGTTTTTGTTCCGTTTTTTGTTTTTTCATTTTAATTTTTGCTAAAAATAATAGCATTTTTTGTAATCTGCAAGTTTTATTGCAAACAATTCTAAAAAAGCCTAATTAAACCATTAAAACAAAGTATTTTTTTAAAAAATAATTTTCCACATTATTTAATAGTAGCTCAATTCTATTATTTTTAGTAAAATTTACCTTGCTTTCAATAATCAAATATCAAGCATTTTTGAGCTACTCACAATTGCATTATTTAAAGATTATATTTAGTAACTAAGCTAATTTCAATCCATTTGTTTTAAAATACTTGCAAAAAGCAATTAAATCGCAGTTTTCACATTTTGGACTTCGGGCGGTACAAGTA
Organism: Sphingobacteriales bacterium; assembly: GCA_044349915.1. Lineage (GTDB taxonomy): Bacteria > Bacteroidota > Bacteroidia > Sphingobacteriales > Sphingobacteriaceae > CAIKLP01. The sequence goes on from JBILIO010000001.1 coordinate 18,257, forward strand.
TATCTTCCATGTAAAATGAGCCAATGGTGAGCAATGTGAACTTTGCTTTTAGGAATATGCTTGATTAATTGCTTTTCGGTGGCTAAAGGCGTTTTAGCATTTCTAGTTAATCCGATTCTCGCCGAAACCCTAAACACATGGGTATCTACCGCCATGGTTGGCATATTAAAAATAACAGAGGAAATAACATTGGCTGTTTTTCGACCTACACCAGGAAGTTTTTGCAATTCATTGGTGGCAGAAGGTACGATGCCGTTAAATTCGCTTTGTAAAATATTCGCCATGCCAATTAAATGTTTGGCTTTATTATTTGGATAACTGATGCTGCGAATAATAGCAAAAACATCGGCTACTGTGGCAGTGGCTAGGCTATCTACATCTGGATAAATTTCAAATAATTTTGGAGTAATTAGGTTAACTCTTTTGTCGGTACATTGGGCCGAAAGTATTACTGCGACTAGTAATTCGAAGGGGTTACGATAACTTAATTCTGTTTCTGCAGAGGGCATTTTTTTTTCAAAAATTCCCAAAACACCTTCGTATCTTTCTTTAATAGTCATACGCTAAAGTAGCAGTTCTAATGGCAGTTTAGAAAAAATGATATCCACAAAAAATGTTGGTAAATTTCAAAAACAAAAACCCGACTAGTGTTTGACTAGTCGGGTTTAATAATTTTAGTAAAGCATTAAATTGATTTAGAAAAGGCAAGAATTTGATCAATAATTGCTTGTCTTGGACTCACTTTTAATTGATCTAATGCTGTTTTCATTTCCTGCAAATGATCGAAATTATCTTCTATTTCGAAATTTGTATTTAATTGGCTTTCTAATCCAACCATTTGATCGCTTGATAATTCGTGATAAATGGCCATTATTAGTTCATTTTGAGTAAAGGTTTCTACCATAGACCGTTTTTTTATGTTTATGGGAATTAAACGCAGAAAGCGGGGAGATATTTTCTAATGCCATAAAAAAAAATAGGCTTTCTTTCGAAAAGCCTATTTAAACCATATAAACCTAAAATAAAAATTATTGTTGTTTAAAACTTACTTCTTTATCGCCTATCATTTTTCGCAAATTATTTAAAGCATAGCGCATTCTGCCTAATGCGGTATTAATGCTCACACCTGTTAAATCCGCAATTTCTTTGAAACTCAAATCGGCATAGTGTCTCATAATTAACACTTCTTTTTGTTCCTCTGGAAGTAATTGAATAAAAGCCCTTAAATCTTGATGATTTTGCGCTCTCAACATTTTGTCTTCTATATTTTCATCGGCAATGCCAATTACATCAAAGATGTCAAAGCCATCGCTGTTGGTAATCACAGGCGTACGCTTTACTTTTCTAAAGTGGTCTATTACTAAATTATGGGCTATACGAATTACCCAAGGAAGAAATTTTCCTTCTTCGTTGTATTTACCACCTTTAAGTGTTTTAATAACTTTGATAAAAGTGTCTTGGAAGATATCTTCTGCTAAAAAAGAATCTTTCACTAATAAGTTAATTGAAGAATAGATTTTTGTTTTGTGACGGGTTAATAATTCTCCTAAAGCAGATTCATCTCCATGAATATACAGATTGACTAATTCTTGGTCACTAACTAATTTACGGTTCATAATGGTTCCTCCGTTTAAATTTAAATGTTAATTAGTGTAGAATTTTAATCTATATAGGGTCCTCCTTTTGGTTTTTTAGGTTTGTTTTGAATTATTATTTAAACGAATAAACGGATATTGTCTTTAAAATCAAAATTTTTTTCAAAAAATATTAATTATGTTACAAATGAAAAGTTAAAACAATCTTTTTTTGTTTGGGTTATTTTAGCTTTGTAAGCACAATAAACCGCATGTCTAAAACAGCCAGTCAACTAGAAGTAAAAGATTTTATCCTGATCAAAGGGGCTAGGGTTCATAATTTAAAGAACATCTCTGTCAATATCCCTAAAAACCAATTAGTGGTTATTACAGGCCTATCTGGATCTGGAAAGTCTTCTTTGGCTTTCGATACCTTATATGCCGAGGGGCAAAGAAGGTATGTCGAAAGCTTGTCTTCTTATGCAAGGCAGTTTTTAGGCAGAATGAATAAGCCAGAGGTCGATTATATAAAAGGAATTGCGCCTGCTATTGCCATTGAACAAAAAGTAACCGCCAATAACCCCAGATCGACGGTTGGTACTTCCACAGAAATTTACGATTATTTAAAATTACTTTTTGCAAGAGTGGGTAGAACTTACTCGCCTATTTCGGGTCAAGAGGTTAAACGAGATACGGTAGATTCGGTTATGGCTTTTTTAAATGCCCAAGCCGACGACACACTCTGTGTTGTTTTTGCGCCTCTTCCAATATTAAAAGACAGGAACTTAAAAGAAGAGTTGGCAATTCTTTTACAAAAAGGTTATAAGCGTGTGAGATTTAATCAGTCTATTTTTAAAATCGAAGATTTAATCGAAGATAAAACGGTTAAAAATACCAGCATCAAAAAATCAGGCGCATTAGCTATTCTGATCGATAGAATTGTGTTGAATCAAGAAGAAGAAACACATTCGAGGTTAGCAGACTCGATTCAAACTGCCTTTTTCGAAGGACATGGCGATTGCATCATCGAATTAACTAGAGCAGATCAAACCATTACGCATAAATTTTGTGATCGCTTTGAATTAGATGGAATGGTATTTGAAGAACCTTCTGCGAATTTTTTCAGTTTCAATAATCCATACGGAGCTTGTAAGCGTTGCGAAGGCTACGGAAAAATAATTGGCATCGACGAAGATTTAGTGGTACCCGATAAAAGCAAATCTGTTTTTGAAGGAGCAATTGCACCTTGGCGTGGAGAAAAAATGAAAGAATGGTTAGACGTTTTTATCAAACATTCTATCAAATTTGATTTTCCAATTCATCGCTCTTATTTTCAATTAACCCAAGCCGAACAGCAATTACTATGGACCGGTAATAAATATTTTTCGGGCTTAAATGCTTTCTTTAAACAGTTAGAAGAACAAACCTATAAGATTCAATACAGGGTGATGTTATCGAGGTATAGAGGCAAAACCAATTGCCCAGATTGCAAAGGGAGTCGATTAAGAAATGATGCAAATTATGTGTTGGTTAATCAAAAATCAATTACAGATTTAGTATTAATGCCCATTAGCACAATTGCTCAATTTTTTGAATCGATGAAATTAAATGTGCATGATGCGCAAATTGCAAAAAGAATCGTAGAAGAAATAAAAAATCGATTACGCTATTTACAAGATGTTGGTTTGGGTTATTTAACCTTAAACCGTTTGTCTAATACCCTTTCGGGCGGCGAATCACAACGCATTAATTTGGCAACTTCTTTGGGCAGTAGTTTAGTAGGTTCTTTATATATTTTAGACGAACCAAGTATTGGATTGCATGCCAAAGACACGCAGAAATTAATTTCTGTCATGGAGTCTTTACGCGATACAGGTAATACCGTAATTGTGGTAGAGCACGACGAAGAAGTGATGAAAGCAGCCGATTACATTATTGATATTGGTCCTGATGCAGGTCGGAATGGTGGCGAAATTATTTTTGAAGGCCAGTACAATGCGTTGCTAAAAGATAAAAAAAGTTGGACTGGAAAATATTTAGGAGGGCATGAAAGTATTGAAGTGCCTAAGCAAAGAAGAAAATGGTCGGAGTTTGTTTTGATCAAAGGGGCAAGAGAAAATAATTTAAAAAACATTGACGTTAAATTTCCATTACATACTTTAACAGCCGTAACGGGCGTGAGTGGTTCTGGCAAAACAAGTTTAGTCAAAAGAATTTTAGTGCCTGCTTTGCAAAAAGCAATTGGAAGTTATACGGTAGACCAAACGGGTTTGTTTGATTCCTTAGAGGGAGATTATAAATCAGTGCAACAAATAGAAATGGTCGATCAAAATCCAATTGGAAAATCTTCTAGATCGAATCCGGTTACCTATGTAAAAGCATACGACGAAATTCGAAATTTATTTGCCAGTCAAGCCAGTGCAAAAGCAGCAGGAATGAAGCCTTCCCATTTTTCTTTTAATGTGGATGGGGGACGTTGTGAGTTGTGTCAAGGAGAGGGCGAAGTGCGGGTAGAAATGCAGTTCATGGCAGATATATTTCTTACCTGTGAATCTTGCCATGGAAAAAGATTTAAGCAAGAAGTATTAGCAGTAACCTATCTCGAAAAAAATATTTCTGAAATTTTAGATTTAACCATCGACGAAGCCATTGAATTTTTTGCCCAAGAAAAGAAAATTCTGAATAGAATTATTCCTTTAGCAGAAGTTGGTTTAGGCTATGTTCATTTAGGGCAATCGTCGAATACACTCTCGGGTGGAGAAGCACAGCGCATTAAACTAGCATCTTTTTTATTAAAAGGAAATTCGCAGACCCATACTTTATTTATTTTTGATGAACCAACTACCGGTCTTCATTTTCATGATATCAAAAAGTTATTGAAATCTTTCGATGCCTTAATTGCACAGGGTAATTCTATTATTGTAATTGATCATAATTTAGAAGTAGTTAAATCGGCCGACTGGGTAATAGATATTGGTCCTGCAGGCGGAGACAAAGGTGGAAATTTGGTTTTCGAAGGAACGCCAGAAGCATTGGCGCAGTGTAAAGATTCGGTCACCGGCCCCTTCTTATTAGAGAAATTAACTTAACGCTTTTCTGCAATTAATTTCGTCTTGCTGTATACCCAATTTTAGTGCATCAAGCGAATCAAATTTTTGGTCGCCCCTAATGTATTGAATTAATTTAACTTGAATTTGTTCGTCGTAAATTTCCTTATCGAAATCAAATATATTTACCTCAATTACTTTTTTACTTCCTTGAACGGTTGGTCTATCCCCAATGTATAACATACCCTTGTATGTTTGTGATTGCCATTGAATATGAACCGCATAAATGCCGTCGGCTGGAATTAGTTTATGACTTTCTTGTATTTGTATATTTGCCGTTGGAAAGCCAATGCTGCGGCCTATTTGATCGCCTTTGACCACAATCCCTTCCATAGCATATGGGTAGCCTAAATATTGATTTGCAATTTCAATTTGGTGTTGTGCCAAAGCCGTCCTAATTTTTGTAGAACTCACCCCAATATCGTTGACATCTTGTTTAGGAATTTCTTCTACTTCAAAACCATAAGATGGTCCATAGTGTTTTAAATGTTCGAAACTACCTTCTCTATTCTTGCCAAAATGATGATCGTATCCAATCACCAATTTTTTAGTACCAATTTGATCCACTAATATTTGTTGAATAAAATCGACCGAGCTTAATCTCGAAAACTCTTTCGTAAATGGAATGATAATTAAATGATCAATTCCGGATGCTGCTAGTAATTTTATTTTTTCTGGAAGCGTATTGAGCATTTTTAAATGATTGTCTTCTGGAAATAATACCAATCTTGGATGTGGATGAAAGGTAATGATGACGCTTTCTCCAGCAATTTGATGGGCAATTTCTTTTACGCGATGAATGATTTTTTGATGACCAATATGAACGCCATCAAAAGTGCCTGTTGTTACAACGGCATTCTTAATGGGGTTAAACTCCGAAAGGTGCTTATAAACTTTCATCGATGTTTGCTTTTTCTTTTTCGGTCCAATTAATTCTTTGCACCGAAATTTCGTCTATTAAATTAGTTAAATTCCATGCATCGGCAATATGAAAGGCACCGCTTCTGGTTCTTCTTAATGCCGACAAATGCGCGCCACTGTTCAAGGCTTTTCCATAATCGTTTGCCAGCGATCGAATATAAGTTCCTTTACTGCAAACAACCCTAAAATCAATTTCAGGCATGCGAATATTCGTAATCTCAAATTCACTTATCGTAATATTCCTCGATTTAATATTCACAGTTTCGCCACGGCGTGCTTTATGGTAAGCACGTTCTCCGTCTATCCTTAAAGCTGAATAAGATGGAGAAACTTGGGCAATCTCGCCAATAAATTGTTGACAGGTTTCGAGTAAGAGCGATTCGGTAATATGTTTGGTTTCGAAAGTTTGATCTATTTCTGTTTCTAAATCGTAAGATGGTGTGGTGGCGCCTAAGGTAAAGGTTCCGGTATATTCTTTTTCTTCGGCCATGTGCAGGTCTACTTCTTTTGTCAGTTTTCCGGTGCACACAATTAATAGGCCGGTGGCTAATGGATCTAGCGTGCCGGCATGGCCCACTTTTATTTTTTTAATTCGCAAAGAATTTCTGATTTTACCAACCACATCAAAAGAAGTCCATGTTAATGGCTTATCTATTAATAATAATTCCCCTTTCACAAAATCGAATGCCTTGCTCATAAATTAGTTAATTGAAAGGGGGACGCCTAATGCATATAAAATAAGTATGCTCGCTCCAATAGCAATTCGGTAATAGCCAAAAACTTTAAAACCGTTATTGCTTAAATAATGAATAAATGATTTGATGGCGATAAGTGCCACTACAAAACCAACCACATTTCCGATAATTAATAAATTAATATCAGTTGCATTTAAAGTAATGCCTAATTTATAATAGTCATAACTTTTTTTGCAGGTTGCGGCAAACATAGTAGGTACTGCTAAGAAAAAAGAAAATTCGGCTGCTTGTTTTTTAGATAATTTCTGCGTTAATCCGCCAATGATAGTAGCCGCAGACCTAGACACGCCAGGTATCATGGCGATACACTGAAATAATCCGATTTTAAAAGCACTTGGATATTTTATTTCTTGTTCTTCACGCTGATTACTGGCTTCGAACCATTTGTCTAGCAAAATAAATACTACTCCGCCAATCATCAACATAATTGCAACCACAATGGTATTCTCTAATAGCGCATCTATGGCGTCCGAAAATAATAATCCGAAAACGGCTGCAGGAATAAATCCAGCAATTAATTTAAAATAAAAATCTAGGCTTTGTAAAAATCTTTTCCAGTATAATACCACAACCGATAATATGGTTCCAAATTGAATCGCAATGGTAAAAAGTTTAGTGAAATGATCGGTACTAATACCCATAATGGAAGTAGTAATAATCATATGACCAGTAGAAGATACGGGTAAGAATTCTGTTAAACCTTCTACAATTGCAATAATAATGGCTTCAACGTATGTCATTAACCTTATTTAGCTTTTTTTAGAATGCCAATAATTACCGTAATGATGCCTAATAATACAACAATGGGCGCAAGGGTAATTTTTCTGAAATCTAAAATATTTTCAGTGCCACTCATCAAGATAAATCCAAGAAATAATATGATTACACCTGCAATAAGGTATTGATAGTTTGCTTTTCCAAAAACGAAATCTGTATTTTTTTCGCTATTTTGAGTTGTTGTTTTCTTTGTCATGGTTATTTTTTATAAAGATCGTCTATGTGTTGATTTAAATATTTATTGACTGCAAAATAAGTACTGAGGATAGAGATGATGATGCCCATTAAAATAATAGCAGCAAATAAAAATCCGAATTCAACATAGTTTTGCAACATGGCTAATTCTGGCATTTCTGTTTTAGCAATATATAAAGTACTCAGTAGTAAAAGTATGGCAACAATGCCGCCCATTAATCCATGAATCATTCCAGAAACGATGTAAGGCTTACGGATAAAGCTTTTGGTGGCACCCACTAATTGCATGCTTCTAATAATAAATCGTTGAGAATACATGGCCAATCGGATGGTATTATTGATTAATGCAATGGCGATTAAAAGTAAGGTAAAACCAAATGCAATAATTACTAAGCTAATTGATTTTAAGTTTTCATTTACCATATCAATTAAAGATTCTTGGTAAATCACATCTTTCACAATTTCTTTTTTCTTGAGCTTAGCAACCAACTTTTGAATTCTTTCTTTGTTTGCAAAATCTGCTTTTAAATAAACATCGATAGAAGCCGATAGCGGATTGTAGCCTAAAAATTTAACAAAATCTTCTCCTAAATCGTTGGATAAGTTTTTGGCTGCAGATTCTTTGCTAATAAACTGTGTTGATTTAATACTTTCGTTTTTCTCTAGGTTACTTTGTAGTGTGAAAATTTCGTTATCACCAGCATTTTCTTTGATGACTACATTTAAAACAATATTTTCTTTGACAAAGTTCGAAAGATTTTTTCCGTGTAATACAATCAGCCCAAGTAAGCCCACCATCACCAAAACCAACGATATGCTGAAAATGGTAGATATATAAAATGTTTTAAGTGTTTTCTTAGGTTTTACTGAATTGGTATTTGACATAGTTGTTCCTTTGTTTGCGAAGATAAAAAATCTTGTTTAAAACAGGGAATGTTTAAAAACTGAAAATCTGCTCCAATTTTAATAAATTCGCCCTATATATTTGCAATATGGATTATAAGTTTAGCGAAATTGAAGGGAAATGGCAGCAGTTTTGGGCTCAAAATGGCACTTTTAAGGCCGAAAACAGCTCCAATAAGCCCAAATATTATGTTTTGGATATGTTTCCCTATCCTTCAGGTGCCGGCTTACATGTGGGGCATCCGCTAGGTTATATTGCTTCAGATATTTTTGCGAGATATAAAAGATTAACAGGATTTAATGTTTTGCATCCTATGGGATACGACTCATTTGGTTTGCCAGCAGAACAATATGCCATTCAAACGGGTCAACACCCAGCCATTACTACCACCAATAATATTAATCGTTACAGAGAACAATTAGACAGAATTGGATTTTCTTTTGATTGGTCGCGCGAAATCAAAACCAGCGATCCAAGTTATTACCGTTGGACACAATGGATTTTTCAGCAATTATTTAATTCTTGGTATAATACGGCCAATCAAAAGGCAGAGCCCATAGAAAATTTAATTGCCCTATTTTCTCAACATGGAAATGCAAGTGTAAAAGCGGCATGCGCTGAAACATCTGAATTTACTGCTTTACAATGGAACGAATTACCAACTAAAGAACAACAAAAAATATTATTAAATTATAGAATAGCTTATTTAGCCGACAGCTGGGTGAACTGGTGCCCGGCATTAGGAACTGTACTAGCCAATGATGAAGTCAAAGATGGTTATTCGGAAAGAGGCGGTCATCCGGTAGAGCAAAAGCTTATGAAGCAATGGTCGCTAAGGATTGCGGCCTATGCAGATCGTTTGTTAACTAGTTTAAACGACTTAGATTGGACCGATCCAATTAAAGAAATGCAAAGAAATTGGATTGGGAAAAGCGAAGGTGCTGCCATTTCATTTAGTTTAATTGGCCATCCCGAAAAAATTGAAGTTTTTAGTACGCGTCCCGATACAATTTTTGGTGCTACATTTTTAGTCTTAGCGCCAGAACACGAATTGGTCAATCAAATTACCAAGGCAGATTATAAAGAAGCAGTTGCGGCTTATCAAAAATCGTCAGCAATTAAATCCGAACGCGACCGAATGAGCGATGTGAAAACCATTACTGGTCAGTTTACAGGAGCCTATGTGCAACATCCATTTTTGGATGTACAAATTCCAGTTTGGATTGGAGATTATGTTTTAGCAAGTTATGGTACGGGCGCTGTAATGGCTGTTCCTGCTCATGATGCAAGAGATTATGCTTTTGCGAAACATTTCGACTTAGCGATTATTGAAGTAGTAGCAGGTGGTGATATTAGTATCGCCTCTTACGATGCAAAAGAAGGGCTCTTGTTAAATTCTGATTTTTTAAATGGCTTAACTGTAAAAGAAGCAGTCAAAAAAGCAATAGCAGCAATTGAAGCCGCAGGCATTGGAAAAGGAAAAATAAATTTCCGTTTAAGAGATGCTATTTTTGGCCGTCAGCGTTATTGGGGCGAACCTATTCCAGTATATTATCAAGAGGATATTCCTTATTTAGTTGAACAAAATGATTTGCCTTTAACACTTCCATCGGTTGATAAATTTATTCCAACCGAAGATGGCGAACCACCGCTAGCAAGAGCGCAAGATTGGAAATATAAAAATGAGTTTGCCTACGAAACAACTACGATGCCTGGTTGGGCAGGTTCTTCATGGTATTACTTGCGTTATATGGATTCGCAAAACGAACAAGTTTTTGCCGATCCTGCAGCTTTAAAATATTGGAATCAAGTGGATTTATATATTGGTGGTTCGGAACATGCAACTGGCCATTTACTCTATGCGCGTTTTTTCTGTAAGTTTTTATTCGACTTAGGTTATTTGACATTTGAAGAGCCATTTAAAAAGCTCATCAATCAAGGCATGATACAAGGGCGCTCTAATTTTGTTTACCGAATTAATGGCAGCAATCAATATGTATCTTACGATTTAAAAGAACAATACCAAACTACTGCATTGCATGCAGATGTGAATTGTGTAGAAAATGACATACTAAATATTCCAAAATTTAAAGCATCTTTTCCAGAGTTTGCCAATGCCGAATTTATTTTAAGTGCTGGTAAATACCATTGTGGTTTTGAAGTTGAAAAAATGTCGAAATCGAAATACAATGTGGTGAACCCAGACGATATTATTCAACGATATGGCGCAGATACACTCCGAATGTATGAAATGTTTTTGGGCCCATTGGAACAAAGTAAGCCTTGGAACACTAATGGAATTGAAGGCGTACACAAATTCTTAAGAAAATTCTGGAAGTTATTTCATAACGAACAATTTGAATTTCAAGTATCAAGTACTGCCGCAACAAAAGCAGAAAATAAAGCCTTACATAAATTAATTAAAAAAGTACAAGAAGATATTGAAAGATTTTCTTTCAATACTTCGGTGAGTAGTTTTATGATTTGTGTAAATGAATTACAAGATTTAAAATGCAATAGCAAGAGTGTTTTGCAAGATTTAGTAATATTGCTTTCGCCTTATGCGCCCCATATTTCGGAAGAATTATGGACTTTGTTAGGCAATACTGCTGGTAGTTTATCAACCACAACATTCCCTGTATATAATCCCGAGTTTTTAGTAGAAGATGAATTTAGTTATCCTATTTCTATTAATGGAAAAACAAAAATCAACTTGGCTATTTCTTTGCAATTAGATCAGCAATCGGTCACAGATTTAGTGTTGTCCAATGCAGATGTGCAAAAATATTTAGAAGGCAAAACACCTAAAAAAGTAATTTTTGTAAAAGGAAAAATCATCAATTTAGTAGTGTAATTACTTAACGATATTTTGACGGTTCGCGTCGAGTTTAATTAAGATAAACAATAGAATGGTAAAGCTCCATAACGAAGAGCCACCATAGCTTATAAAGGGTAGGGGTATGCCAATTACGGGTACCAATCCTATCGTCATGCCGATGTTGACAAAGACATGCAAAAATAAAATGCTAGCAACTCCGTAGCCATATATTCTGCTCAGCGAAGAGCGTTGCCTTTCGGCTATAAAAACAATTCGAAGCAGTAAGGCTAAAAACAATCCAATTAAAATAACACTGCCCACAAATCCATATTCTTCGCCTATAGTACAAAAAATAAAGTCGGTACTTTGTTCGGGTACAAAATCGTATTTTGTTTGGGTGCCATTTAAAAATCCTTTACCAATTAATCTGCCAGAACCAATGGCTATCTTACTTTGATTAACATTATATCCTGCACCTTTAATGTCAATTTCTTTCCCAACTAAGTTATTGATTCGGTCTCTGTGGTGTTGTTTCATTACATTGTTAAACACATAATTAAAACCAACAACCATGGTAGCAACCAATGCAGCACCCGCTATTATTACCGGAAAAATTTTCTTTTTTCTTCTAAGAATATACAATAAAATTGCAGTTACCACAGCAATAGCAATTAGAATGGCCGCTTTTGCAAACAATAAACTCAACACAAATGCAATACCAATTAACAAACCAATAACTAGCACTATTCCAGAAAGTCCTTCTCTGTAGAGCACCAAAATAAAGGCAACATAAGTTAAGGCAGAACCCACATCTCCTTGTAATAAGATCAAACCCATGGGCAAGCCAATCAAGCCGAGTACACTGAACTTGGTGCTGAATCTTTCCATTTTAACACCCGAGCTTAAGTACTTGGCGACGACCAATGCGGTAGCAAATTTTGCAAATTCTGCAGGTTGTAAACGAAAGCTGCCTATTTCAAACCAAGACCTCGATCCATTTACATATTTTCCGAAAAATAATACGGAAATCAACATGATTAAAGTGATGCCGTAAATGCCAAAAGAAAAAACAGAAAAGAATTTACTATCAATTAGTAAAACCATTAGTCCAATAAACAAAGCGGTAGCAATCCATAATAATTGTTTACCGTAATTTTTTTCTAAATCAAAAATACTGGCATGAGATTCGTCGAAAACTGCAGCATAAATATTGAGCCAACCGATTAATACCAAAGCGATATAAAGCAAAATGATTGGCAGGTCTATGCTTTTCCAAAATTTATTTTGTCCTAAATTACTCATGTTAATGGCTTTCTTTAGTTTCGGTAAACGTTGGATGAATTAAATCTGCATTCAATAATCGATCAATATAATAAGCAGGTCTAGAGATGCTATCTTTTATATATTTTTCAACTAATAAACTGGCAATAGGAGCCGCCCAAGTGGAACCATATCCCGAATTTTCGACAATAACAGCAATGGCTATTTTAGGATTGTTTCGAGGCGCAAATGCCACAAAAACAGAATGTGATTTGCCATGCGAATTTTGGGCTGTTCCAGTTTTTCCACACATAGCTATGTCCGCAATTTTTGCATAAGTAGCCGTTCCGTGGTCTACCACTTGTTGCATACCATCTATTACCACATTAAAATAAGAGCTATCAATTTTAACTAAATGTTTGGTGGTATAAGTTTCTTTTTTCACTTGATTCTTTCCAATGGCTTTGATCAAATGTGGACTATAATAAAATCCACGATTGGCAATAATGGCCATGGTGTTTGCCATTTGTAAAGGGGTTACACCAAGTTCTCCTTGACCAATCGCTAAAGAAATAATGGTCGATGATTTCCAATGGCCAGAGCCATAATATTTATCATATAAGGCAACGGCAGGAAGCAATCCGCCCAATTCATTTGGCAAATCTATGTCTAGTTTTTTTCCAATGCCAAATTGTAAAATATAATCACGCCAAACCAAATAATTTTTTTCTACTGAGCCATAATTACCTTGGTCTATTAGTTTTTTAAATAACCAGCAATAGTAAGAATTACATGATTGCGCAATTGATTCGTTTAAGTTTAGCGGAGAATGGTTGTGCTCGCATTTGACTATTCTGTTTCCAATTGAATAACCTCCATTACAAGGGAATCTGCTTTCGGGCGTAATAACTTTCTCTTGTTGTCCGATAAGGGCTTGTACCGCTTTAAAAATAGAACCTGGCGGATACTGTGCCATAATTGGTCTAATAAATAATGGTTTTTCTGGTGCCTTTAAAAGTTTGATATAATTATTACCTCTTTCGGGCCCAACTAATAAATTCGGATCATAAGTTGGGCTACTCACAAAACAAAGTATTTCGCCGGTGCTAG
>JBILIO010000069.1:0-8737 GCA_044349915.1 Sphingobacteriales bacterium
AATTACTTTTCCCACCAAATAAACCGAAGTACCACGCTCGTTGGCTTCTTTATCTAAAGCGGTATTAGGTCTTACATAATGAGAAACATCTGCAATGTGTACGCCAATTTCGAAATTTCCATTAGCTAATGTTTGAAAAGAAATAGCATCATCAAAATCTTTCGCATCAAAAGGATCTATGGTAAAAGTTAATATTTTACGCATATCTCTTCTGCCAGCAAGATCTGCATCCGTAATTTTGGCACTGATGGCATTTGATTCTGATTCTACTTCTTTTGGAAAAGCCAAAGGAAAACCATATTCGGCCAGCACCGCATTCATTTCTGTGAGGTGTTCGCCTTGAACGCCAAGTACCGAAACCACAGAGCCAAATGGGTTCTTAGAGGTTGCAGGCCAATCGGTAATTTTAACCACCGCTTTCATTTTATCTTTTGCACCATTTAGTTGATCTAATGGAATAAAAATATCGTGGTTCATTTTTTTATTATCGGGAACCAAAAACGCAAATTTCGGCGTGAGTTGTATGATGCCGGTAAATTCCATTTTTGCTCTTTCTAATATTTCGAGCACTTCGCCTTCTAAATTTTTTCCATTGCGTTTGGCATACATAAAAACTTTCACTTGATCGCCATGCAAGGCATTGCGCAATTTGCGTGGAGAAATAAAAATATCTTCTTCCATTCCTTCCACAATTAAATAAGCAGAACCATTTTGGGCCATATCTATTTTACCAATAACATGGTTTTGCAATTCTTTTAGCTGGTATTTACCTTTCGCAATCTCTTTGATAGTGCCCTTTTCGGCCATTTCAACAATAATTTCTAAAATGAGTTGCCTGGTCACTAAATCTTCTACATTTAATTTTGCCGCAATTTGTTTGTAATTAAAATTTTGTTGCATTTGTTCTGCAAATGCGTCTAGAATTAATTGCTGTAATATATTTTTGATTGCGCTATTTTTTTGCTTAGCCATTTCTTTTAATTGAATAATAATTTACCCGGTATTGCGTCAATAAGCTTTTGGGTATAGGCTTGTTGCGGGTGATGATAAATTTCTTCGGGAAAGCCACTTTCCACTATTTTTCCGGCACTCATCACCAACATGCGATCCGAAAAATGTTTTACGACCGATAAATCGTGTGATATAAATAAATAACTCAATTTAAATTTTTCTTGTAAATCAGACAATAAATTTAACACTTGTGCCTGTACAGAAACATCCAGTGCCGATACCGATTCGTCACAAATAATTACTTTGGGTTCTAAGGCCAATGCCCTTGCAATACAAATGCGTTGGCGTTGTCCACCCGAAAACTCATGCGGATACCGATTGAAAAAATCGGCGCTTAAACCTACTTGTTCTAGCAATTCGATGGTTTTATTTTTTCTTGCTTCGTTGTTTGCATGAATGCCATGCACTTGCATAGGTTCCATAATGGCATCGCCAATGGTAAATCTTGGATTTAAAGCCGAATAAGGGTCTTGAAATACAATCTGAAGCTCACGTCTTAAGGAGCGAAGTTTTTTATCTGAGAGCCTTGTTAATGCGGTATTTTGATAGTTTATTTCGCCACTACTCGGTTCAATTAAACGAAGCAAACACCTTCCTAAAGTAGTTTTGCCACAACCCGATTCGCCCACTAGACCAAGGGTTTCGCCAGGATAAATTTCAAATGATACTTCATCTACTGCTTTAAAAAAGTTTTTAGCTTTTGCAAAAATGCCATTTTTAATAGGATACCACTTGGCTAAATTTTGAACAGATAGTATGGGTGTTTGCGAATAAATTAAATCGCGTCTCTTTTTTATTTCTTCATTAGAAATAGCATAAGTAGCAATTATTTCTTTTAGATTTTGAGCGGAAAGTGATTTATTTTCTTCGGGATGATTCATAAAATCACTTACTGTTGGCAATCGCTTAAGTTGCAAATTCATATTTGGCTTACAAGCCAAAAGTCCTACTGTATAGGGGTTTTCTGGATTTTGAAAAATAGCAGCTACCGATTTATGTTCTAAAATATTACCTCGATACATCACCATCACTTCGTCTGCAATTTCAGAAATTACGCCTAAATCATGAGAGATAAAAATCATACTCATGTTTCTTTCATCTCTTATTCTTTTCAATAATTCGATGATATTTTTTTGCACCGTAACATCTAAAGCAGTGGTTGGTTCGTCGGCTATAAGTAAGGCTGGATCGCAACTCAATGCCATAGCAATTAAAACTCTTTGCTTTTGTCCACCCGATATTTCGTGTGGGTATCTATCGTATAACTGAGCAGGATTAGGTAATTGCACTTCTGTAAATAATTCAATTGTTTTTTGTTTAGCCTCGGCTTTAGACAAACCTTGATGCCTTTGAATGGCTTCTGTAACCTGAGCTCCACAAGTATGCACAGGATTCAGAGAAGTCATTGGTTCTTGAAAAATCATGGCAATTTTATTCCCTCTTATGCTGGTCATTTGCGAATCGGGAATGCCTAAAATGTCGATTGTTTCTGTAGGGGTATGAAATAAAATATTTCCTTTTACGGCTGTATTTTGCGCAGCTAATAAACGCATGATGGCTAAAGAAGTAACCGATTTTCCAGATCCAGATTCGCCCACAATTCCAACAATTTTACCCCTAGGAATTTCGAATGATATTCCTTTAACGGCATCATAAATACCCTCTTCTGTTGTAAATTGAACTGCTAAATTTTGAACCGATAAAATGCTTGTGTGCATATGCAAATCTGAAGCCTAAACATACTAAAATTTATCTGATTATAACACCAGGTAGCATTATCAAAGGAATAAGATCTAAATTTACTGCCGAAAGGGTATCGGCCATAAAGGTGATTTTTTTATCAAAAACACGATCGCCAATGTAAAAACTGAGCCAAAATTCGTTATGAATTACAAAAAGGGATTCATCAATGATTTCAATTGGCGTATAAGATTGAGGGGCTAAACTACCTAGAGAATGCCTAAAAGTTGCGGTTTTAACTTCCGATCCATTCAATAAACCGTAACCTTTTGTACTGACTAAAATATTACTTATTGTTTCGGATTTGAAATTCAACAAATAAGCTTTCCAATTCCTATTTTCTGCCGATTCGCTTTCTAAAACTATTGCAATTCCAATATCAACTACCTCCAAAAAATCAATATCTTTTTTCATTCGAAAAAATTACTTTTTAGGCGAAGCTTTTTTTGCTGCTGCTTTTTTTGGAGCTGCTTTTTTTGCTACTGATTTTTTAGCCGCCGCTTTTTTAGGAGCTGCCTTTTTAGTAGTGCTTTCTTTTTTACTTGCTACTTTTTTAGTGGCTGTTTTAGCGCCTTTTTTAGCATATGCAGGTTTATCTTCTGCTTCTTTACCGCCCGCTAATCTAACGCAATCGGCATAGGTAAGCGAGATAGCTTCTGTATCTTTTGGAATTTTAACATTGTCTTTACCATATTGAATGTAAGGTCCCCATCTGCCATTTAATACTTTTACCAAATCATTTTCGGTAAATAGTTTAATAATTTTATTGGCGTCTTTTTCTCTTTTAGCTAAAATTAATTCAATTGATCTTTCCAATTCAATGGTATGTGGATCATCCTCTTTTCCAATAGAAGTAAAAATACTATTGTGACGAATGTAAGGTCCAAATTTACCAATGCCAATAACTACATCTTTATCTTCAAATAAGCCAACATTTTTAGGCAATTTGAATAATTCCATGGCCTCTTCCAAACTAATAGTTTCTATCATTTGACCCGTTCGAAGACTGGCATATTTAGGTTTAATATTGTTTTCTTCGTCTGCTTCGCCTAATTGTACAAAAGGTCCAAAACGACCAATTCTAACAGATACTAGCTTGCCAGAAACAGGATCAATTCCTAAATCTCTATTGGTATTTGCCCTTTCGGCATTTTCCATGGTGTTCTCTACATCCTTATGAAAAGGCGTGTAGAAATCTTGAATCATTTTAGTCCACTCGGTTAAACCTTGTGCAATATCATCGAATTCTTTTTCCACTTTTGCCGTAAAATTAAAATCTACGATATGCTGAAAATGCTGCACTAAGAAATCGTTTACTACTGCACCAATATCACTCGGAAATAATTTAGATTTTTCTACTCCAACATTTTCTACTAATTGCGCTTGCGTAATAACCGCATCTTTTAAATTAATCACGCGGTAATTTCTTTGTTTACCTTCTCTATCTTCTTTTAAAACGTATGCTCTTTTTTGAATAGTTGCAATAGTTGGTGCATAAGTAGATGGTCTGCCAATGCCTAATTCTTCTAGCTTTTTTACTAAGCTGGCTTCGGTATATCTGGCAGCAGCTCTAGAGAATTTTTCTGTTGCATTCATTTCAACCAATGTCAAATTTTGCTTTTCGGTTAATGGCGGAAGCATTTTATTATCTGCTTCTGCCTCTCCTGCAAGTTCTATTTCATCATCGGTAGATTCCATATATACTTTTAAGAATCCATCAAAACGAAGTACTTCGCCTTGTGCAATTAATTCTTCTTTTCGAGTTGAAATAGCAATTTTTGCAGTTGTTTTTTCGAGTTGCGCTTCACTCATTTGCGAAGCAATAGAACGCTTCCAAATTAAATCATATAAGCGCACATCGGCAGGATCTCCTGAAATGGTATGTTGATCAAAATAAGTAGGGCGAATGGCTTCGTGGGCTTCTTGTGCTCCTGCAGATTTTGTTTTAAACTTTCTTAAAGTATGGTATTTTTCGCCGTATGCCGATAAGATTTCATTTTTAGCCGCTGTTAATGCGGTATCTGAAAGGTTAACAGAATCGGTACGCATATAAGTAATCTTTCCAGATTCGTATAATCTTTGCGCAACTTGCATGGTTCTGGCAACAGAGTAACCTAATTTTCTGCTGGCTTCTTGTTGTAAAGTAGAAGTAGTAAAAGGCGCCGCTGGCGATTTTTTTCCTGGTTTAACTTCTAAACTATTGACTAAAAAAGTAGCATTTTTACAATCATTTAAAAACTTTTCGGCATCACCAATCAATTCAAATCGATCTGGATGTTCTGCTTTAAAAATTATTTTTTTAGTGTCTTGCGCATGAAAATAAGCCACTACTTTAAAGCTTGCTTGCGCATTAAAAACATTGATTTCTCTTTCTCTTTCTACAATTAATCTAACCGCAACAGATTGCACACGACCTGCAGATAGAGAGGGTTTCACCTTACGCCATAGTATTGGAGAAAGCTCAAAACCTACCAAACGATCTAATACTCTTCTGGCTTGTTGTGCATATACTAAATTATAGTCGATCGTTCTTGGATTTTCGATTGCTTTAATAATAGCAGGCTTGGTAATTTCGTGAAAAACAATACGCTTAGTTTTGCTTTCTGTTAATCCTAAGGTATCGTATAAATGCCAAGAAATGGCTTCTCCCTCGCGGTCTTCATCGGATGCTAACCAAACTATTTCTGCGGCTTTTGCTAATTTTTTTAATTCAGCAACTACTGCTTTTTTATCGGCTGGAACTTCATAATGTTGTGCAAAATTATTGGCAACATCTATGGCGTTATTTCCTTTTGCTAAATCTCGGATATGGCCATAACTAGACTTCACTAAAAAGTCTTTACCTAAATATCCTTCTATTGTTTTGGCTTTCGCCGGTGATTCTACAATCAATAAATTTTTCGCCATCTTCTATAATTCCTGAATAATGCTTCAGAATTGCAAATAAACAGATTAATAATCCTAAGTACCAAATGTTTTATTAAAAAACACCTTTAAATAATATTAATTAAGGCTTTAAATAACCTTAAGTTTGAATAATGCCAACATTAAAGGCCTTTTCTATAGCCGCATGGTTAGCCGCTTCCACACCCATTGAAATAACTTTTCTAGTTTCTAATGGATCAATAATGCCATCGACCCACATTCTGGCAGCTGCATAATAAGGTGTAGTTTGCGCCGTATAACTATCGGTAATTTTCTTTAATAAAGCAGCTTCCACCTCTGGAGTTACCAATTCGCCTTTGGCTTTAAGTGTAGCAGATTGAATTTGCAATAATACTTTTGCCGCTTGCGAACCACCCATTACGGCAATTTTTGCACTTGGCCAAGCGTATATTAATCGGGGGTCGTAAGCCTTACCACACATGGCGTAATTTCCTGCACCATACGAATTTCCAATAACGATGGTAAATTTAGGCACTACCGAATTGGCAACTGCATTCACCATTTTAGCACCATCTTTAATAATACCGCCTTGTTCAGACCTCGATCCAACCATAAATCCAGTTACATCTTGTAAAAACACCAAAGGAATTTTCTTTTGGTTACAGTTCATGATAAAACGCGCAGCTTTATCTGCAGAATCTGAATAGATTACGCCACCAAATTGCATCTCTCCTTTTTTGCTTTTCACAACCGTTCTTTGGTTTGCAACAATTCCTACAGCCCAACCATCTATTCTACCTAAACCGCAAATTATAGTTTGTCCATATTTTTCTTTGTATTGTTCAAAATCAGATTCATCTACTAAACGATGAATAATTTCGAGCATGTCATACGGTTTCTCTCTATTATCGGGCAAAATGCCATAAATTTCTTTAGGATCTTTTAAAGGCGCTTTAGCTGCAACCTTATTAAAACCAGCCTTTGTGTAATCTGCGGTTTTAGAAAAAATATTTCTGATGGCTTTTAAACAAGCTGCATCATTTTCGTGTTTGTAATCGGTTACACCCGAAATTTCGCAATGCATACTTGCACCACCTAAAGATTCGTTATCAATATCTTCGCCAATAGCAGATTTTACTAAATAAGATCCTGCTAAAAAAACAGAACCCGTTCCATCTACAATCATAGCTTCGTCGCTCATGATTGGAAGGTAAGCCCCGCCTGCAACACAGCTGCCCATGATGGCTGCAATTTGTAAAATTCCCATCGAAGACATCACCGCATTATTTCTAAAAATACGACCAAAATGTTCTTTGTCTGGAAAAATTTCATCTTGCATTGGTAAATAAACACCGGCACTATCTACTAAATAAATAATGGGTAATTTATTTTCAATACAAATTTCTTGTGCTCTTAAATTCTTTTTGGCAGTCATCGGAAACCATGCTCCGGCTTTTACCGTTGCATCATTTGCAACAATCATACATTGCTTACCAGAAACATAACCAATGCCTGCAATCACACCAGCAGATGGGCATCCGCCATGTTCTTCATACATTTTATCGGCAGCAAAAGCGCCAATTTCAATAAAATTTGATTGTGGATCGATGAGGTTTGCAATTCTTTCTCTGGCCAACATTTTCCCCTTCTCTTTTTGCTTTGCCGCATTTTTGGCGCCGCCACCCTCTTGCACTTTTTTAAATCTATTTTTAAGATCTGCCACTAATTGCTTATTGACATCTTCGTTTTTATTGAATTCAATATCCATCACCTTAAATTAAAATCAAGCGTTAAAAATAAAATTATGATAAATCTCTGTCTCGAAACCAAGTATCATTTGGTTCCAATTTTGTAGCCAATAATTGTGACAATAAATCAGCAACATTGTTTGCGTTAATTAATAATTCGCGATTACTAGGTCTTAAAAAACCATTGGCTAACATTTGATCTAATTGTAAAAGCAAAGGATCATAAAAGCCCTCAAAGTTAAGTATACCAATTGGTTTAGCGTGTAAATTAAGTTGTAACCAAGTCAACATTTCGAACATTTCGTCCATGGTACCAAAACCACCGGGTAAAGTAATCACATAGTCTGCTTGATCGCACATATATGCTTTTCTTTCGTGCATACTACTAACGATTACATTTTCGGTTAAAGGTAAATCGCCGGTTTCTTTGAATCTTAAAAATTCGGGAATAACACCCAAAACTTTTCCGTTGTTCGCTAACATTTCGCTAGCAATAATTCCCATTAACCCAACATTACCACCACCGTAAATTAATCGAATATTGTTTTCAGCTAATAAACGCGCTAACAATTTAACCTCTTCAATAAGATTTAAATTATTTCCCGTACTCGAACCGCAAAAAACCAATACACTTTTCATGCTAGCTAATTATCTTGTATAATTTGGTGCTTCTTTAGTAATCACAATATCGTGTGGATGACTTTCTCTAATACCCGCTGCAGTTATTCTTACAAATTTAGCTTCTTGCATTGCTGCAATACTGCCTGCGCCGCAATAGCCCATTCCTGCTTTTAATCCACCAACAAATTGATGCATTACTTCGGCCAAGTTGCCTTTGTATGGTACACGACCTACAATGCCTTCTGGTACTAACTTCTTAATGTCATCTTCCGCATCTTGGAAATAGCGATCTTTAGAGCCAGTTTCCATCGCTTCAATAGAACCCATTCCACGGTATGATTTAAATTTTCTGCCTTCGTAAATAATGGTTTCTCCTGGAGATTCTTCGACTCCTGCAAATAAAGAACCCGCCATAATACAGCTTGCTCCAGCAGCAATGGCTTTAGGAATATCGCCTGTATGTTTAATACCACCATCTGCAATAACCGGAATACCAGTACCTTTTAAGGCTTTGGCACATTCGTAAACCGCATATAATTGCGGAACCCCAACACCAGCAATAATTCTGGTGGTACAAATTGATCCAGGTCCAATACCTACTTTTACTGCATCTGCTCCTGCTTTTGCTAAAGCTTTAGCAGCAGCGGCAGTAGCAATATTACCCGCAATCACTTGTAATTTAGGAAATGCTTTTTTCACCATTTTTAAGGTTTCAATAACACCTTTAGAAT
>JBILIO010000070.1:0-8728 GCA_044349915.1 Sphingobacteriales bacterium
GATTGATAAGATGCACCAAACCAACCCATCATAATGGCTGCTACAGAAAAGGCACCCACTTCAAATAAATATTGAAAAGCAGAAGGCAAACCTAAGGTAAAGATGGCTTTAAAATCGCCCATATTGATATATTTTAAAGCAAAACTTTTGATGTAAGGTCTAACTTTTTTTGAATTCAAAACATAATACATCATCAATAAAGCCATCAAAGCTCTGGAAATAAAATTAGCGATTCCAGCACCTACTAATTCCATTCTGGGTAAGCCAAATTTTCCGTTAATTAAACCATAAGTAAGCAATACATTAAAGCCGTCTGCTAATAAGGTTATCACCATGGCTTGTCTAGTAAAACTAAGGCCTTCGGCGAATTGCTTGAAACTTAAAAATACCATGAGCGGTATCATAGAAGCGCCAATAATTTGAAGGAATGGTTTGGCTTGTTCGATCACCATTTTTTCTTGTCCAAAAATATCGAGGTGATTGGCCATGACATAAATTCCTGCTGCAATTAAAATTCCTGTAAGAATATTTAAAGCCAATGCATTGATTAAAAATTTACCACAATGCGTATTGTCTTTTGCACCAAATGCCTGCGCAATTAAAGGAGTAAGGCCATAAGAAATACCAATACCTAAAACCATGAACACGGCAAATATGCTAATGCCTAAAGAACAAGCAGCTAATTTAACAGCCCCTAAATGGCCAATAAAAATGGTATCGGTGATATTTACCACCATGTGTCCTACCTGGCTAATTACCACAGGGTAGGCTAATAAAAAAGTACTTTTAAAATGAGAGGAATAGGAATTTGAATTCATTAAGCTGCGGTATAATACTCTGTTTTATCTGAGTAATGCACCCTAATAATTCCAGACAAAATCAAATTTACTAAAATTTTTGAACCTTGCCTGCGATGGCATTTTATCAAATCACAAAATGTTATCAAAGTAATTTTTTCATTTGCTTGTAAATATTCGAGCAAGGCTTTTTCTTTTTCAGAAAAATTGATGATAACCGGTTCTATACTTTTTGCTTTTTGTAAAACATCGATGACTATTTTACTTGCCAATACACATTTATCTTTTACCCGAACATACACCCACCATTTATCTTGATCGTCTAAGGCATAATGTGGTTTTACATCGCTCGCTTCTATTTCTGCAAGGAGCACCAAATGCCCGTCTACTATGTGTTCTGTGAATTTTGGGATAATTTGCGGACGACAAAAATGCGTGCCTGCTTTGAGCAACATGAAACGCTCTTCTTCTTCATTTTTAACACCTTTAACAGTGCCATCGTCCATTACACCAATCAAAATTTTGCCGCCTTTATTATTGGCAAAAGCAACCATGGTTTTGGCAATTTTATGATGAAAAGTAATCGTTTTTTTGAAATCTAAATCGACACCTTCGCCCGCTAAAATGAGTTTTTTCAGATTCAAAATGGATAATTTAATAAATTTAAATTACCACATTAAATTGATAATTCCATGGTAATCGATCGAATTTAAAGGATAAACTCGTCCGGTAATGGCATTTAAAGTTAAATTATCAATAATTTTTTGATGATCGCTTTGTGGAATTTGGTAATCAGATAATCGAATAGGGGTATCTATAGCTTTGAAATAATTTTCTAAGTGTTCGATAAACTGCAATGCTAATTCCTCTTCTGTACCCTCATTCAAATCAAAAACATGTTTCGCCAAAAACACCAATCTGCTTTTTATTTTAGGTAAATGATATCTTAACCAAGCTGGATATACTATAGATAAACCAGCACCGTGTGGTATATCGTACAACACACTGAGCGTATGTTCTAATCCATGACAACCCCAATCGCCTGTGCCACGGCCATTTAATATTGTACCATTGAGTGCATTGGTGGCTAACCACATAATGTTTGCTCTAGCTTCGTAATGCTTAGGATTATTAATTGTTTCTGGGCCAAATTGTATGGCTAATTTTAAAATACTAGCAATGTAATGATCCGATAAAGGCGCATCGCCTAATCCAAAAAATACTTCAAGCGAATGTGCCATTAAATCGGCAATGCCATAAGCAGTATAATTTGCAGGAACAGAGTAAGTGAGTTCTGGATCTAAAATAGAAACCTTCGGAAATAGAAGGGGAGAACCATAACCTTTTTTCATGCCTCCTTCGGTATCTTGAATAACCGTCGAAGAATTCATTTCGGTACCTGTTGCGGCTAATGTTAATATAGAAATAATGGGTAATGCTTGACTAGGTCTTCCTACTTTTTGCATATAAAAATCCCAAACAGAATGGTCTACATAAAAGCCCATCGCCACTGCTTTTGCGGTATCTATAACTGATCCACCACCCAAAGCAATGATAAAATCTACTTTATTTTCTTTGGCTAATTTTACTGCTGCATCGGCATCTTGATAGGTTGGATTAGATTTTATGCCCTCGTAGGTAATGAATTTAATCTGATGCATGTTTAATAAGGAGATTAAGCGGGCATAAATACCATGCTTTTTTGCCGAACCCTTTCCTAATAATATAATAGCCGATTTACCAAAGGGTAAACATTCAACTGCTACTTTCTCAATTTCATTTTTTCCAAATAAAATTTTGGTAGGGTTATAATGTGTAAAATTCTCCATGTGATGTTCTTATTATACTTAGACAAAAAGTATACCTGATTTGTTTTATTTTTTTCGAATATAAGTATCTATACTTCCTTCCATATAGCTTCTGGTAAGGGTTAATGTATCGTTTTGTAAGTAAAAATAGGCAGCTGCAGATTGTCCAAATTCTATAACAGATAAGGTATCTCCACTTGCATATTGAAAATCATTTAAGCCTTTTCGAATATGGTAAATTTCGGATTTTGAATAAGTGCCATTAGAAATATAATCAAGGGTATACTTTTTAAAATTCAATTGAATGTTTAAATGATTGCTATCCGAACGGTAAAGTAGGGCATCATCTCCACAACAAATACTGGTATTCCAGACCCATTGCCCTTCTAATTGATTTACCTGCAGATTCTGAATTTTACATCCAGCAAGGCTCAATACTAGCAACAATAGACAAGATATTTTTAAGGCAAGACCTTTCATTTCTCGGTTTTTTTCTCTAAAATAGAAAATTCTTTGGCAAGGATTTCAAAATTTTAAAAAACAACATGAAACAACTCAGGTCTTTAATCATAGTTACCGCATTAGGCTATTTTGTAGATATATATGATTTAATTCTATTCAGTATTGTAAGAGTGCAAAGTTTAACATCATTAGGAGTTGCCTCGGATCAATTAATGAATGTTGGGGTTTACCTGATTAATGCACAAATGATTGGAATGCTTATTGGTGGCGTTATTTGGGGGATTATGGGTGATAAAAAAGGCCGCTTAACCGTATTATTCGGTTCTATTTTAGTGTATTCTATCGCCAATATTGCCAATGCTTATGTGCAGGATATTCAAACTTATGCCATCATTAGATTTATTGCAGGTATTGGTTTAGCCGGCGAATTAGGTGCAGGTATTACTTTAGTTACCGAAAGCATGAGCAAAGAAAATCGGGGATATGGTACCATGATTGTTGCGAGTATTGGTTTAATGGGAGCTGTTTTTGCAGCTTATATAACCGATCATTTTGAATGGAGAACAGCCTATTTAATTGGCGGAATACTTGGGTTTTTATTGCTTTTGATGCGGGTAAGTGTAGCCGAATCGACTATGTTTAAAAGTGCCAAAAATGAGGCACATCAATTAGCCGACTTCAAATTGCTTTTTAATAACAGATCCAGGTTTTTAAATTATTTAAACTGTATTCTGATTGGTTTACCTGTTTGGTTTGTGGTTGGCATTCTGATCACTTTTTCGCCCGAAATTGCTAAAGAAATAGGAATTACAGAGCCGATAAGTGTAGGAAAAGGTATTTTGTACTGTTATTTAGGTACTGCAATAGGAGACATAGCCAGCGGTGTATTAAGCCAAATTCTTAAATCAAGAAAAAAAGTTGTCTTCCTTTTTTTAATCATGATATTGCTCAGTAGTACCTGGTTTTTATACAGTGGTTTAAGTAATGCGGCAGCACTTTATCAAATTGCTTTTGTCTTAGGTTTTAGTGCTGGATATTGGGCATTATTTGTCACTATTGCATCCGAACAATTCGGAACGAATATTAGGTCGACGGTAACTACAACGGTACCAAATTTTGTGAGAGCTGCAGTTGTTCCTTTAACTTTAGGATTTGCATTTGCAAAACAAAGTATGGGAACCATCAACGCAGCCTATTTAGTAGGCCTTATTAGTATTGGAATCGCCATTTTTGCAATTTTTCAAATCAAAGAAACCTTTGGAAAAGATTTAGATTATATCGAAAAATAATTGTCTTTTTTTCTTCAAAAATGTGGATAAAAATATGGATAAATTTATCGTAAAATTATTCCAAAACCCTGCCTAATTCAGGCCTATTTTTCGTACATTAGCCATTCAAAATATTTACAAAAAAGAATGGCAGAGAACGAGAGAATTATACCAATTAATATTGAGGAGGAAATGAAATCAGCCTACATCGATTATTCGATGTCGGTTATTGTTTCAAGAGCTTTACCAGATGTAAGAGACGGTTTTAAACCAGTTCACCGTAGGGTTTTATACGGTATGTTAGATTTGGGCGTAACCAGTGGTAAACCATTTAAAAAATCAGCCAGAATTGTCGGGGAAGTTTTGGGTAAGTATCACCCACACGGCGACTCTTCTGTTTACGATACCATGGTGCGTATGGCCCAAGAATGGTCATTGCGATATCCAATGGTCGATGGACAAGGAAACTTTGGTTCGGTAGACGGCGATAGCCCAGCAGCAATGCGTTATACAGAAGCTCGTTTGCAAAAAATCGCAGACGAAATGTTGGCCGACATCAATAAAAATACCGTAGACTTTCAATTTAACTTTGACGACTCACTTCAAGAGCCAACCGTTTTACCGGCTAAGGTTCCAAATTTACTGATCAACGGTACTTCTGGTATTGCAGTAGGTATGGCAACCAATATGGCGCCACATAACCTTAGAGAGGTAATTGATGGGGTAGTTGCCTATATCGATAATAAAGACATTACCATCGACGAATTAATGAAATTTGTTAAAGCACCAGATTTTCCAACTGGTGGTATCATTTATGGATACGATGGCGTAAAAGAAGGTTACGAATCTGGAAGAGGTCGCATTATTATGCGTGCTAAAGCAGAAATCGAAACAGTGGGTAACGATAGAGAAAGAATCATTGTTACCGAAATTCCATATCAAGTGAATAAAGCGAACATGATTGAGCGTACCGCTGAATTGGTGAACGAGAAAAAAATTGAAGGAATTTCGGATATCCGCGATGAATCTGACAGAGAAGGAATGCGTGTGGTCTATGAAATTAAGAGAGATGCCAACGCTGGAGTGGTGTTAAACAATTTGTTTAAGTACACAGCCCTACAAACCTCATTTTCATTTAATAATATCGCATTAGTAAAAGGTCGTCCAATGTTATTAAGCTTAAAAGAGCTTATTCAACATTTCGTAGAACACCGTCACGAGGTGGTTGTTCGCCGTACTAAATACGAATTAGACGAAGCAGAAAAAAGAGCACATATTTTAGAAGGCTTATTAATTGCATTAGATCATTTAGATGAAGTAATCAGTTTAATCAGAAGCTCAAAAACACCAGAAGAAGCAAAAGATGGCTTAATGGAGAAATTCGGTTTATCCGAAATTCAAGCTAAAGCGATACTGGAGATGCGTTTAAGAGTGCTTACTGGTTTAGAGCGAGATAAGATTAAAGCAGAATTCGATGAGTTGATGAAATTAATCGCATTCTTAAAGAATATTTTAGATGATGAAGGTGTGCGTATGCAAATCATCAAAGATGAATTAGCCGAAATGCGCGATAAGTATGGCGATGAAAGAAGAACCGAAATCGTGTATGCTGGTGGTACTTTCCGTATGGAAGATATGATCGAGAACTAAGAAGTGGTGATTACTGTTTCTCATGCTGGTTATATTAAGAGAACCGCATTATCTGAATATAGAGTGCAAGGAAGAGGCGGAAAAGGCTCTATGGGAAGTAATTCTCGTGATGAGGACTTTATCGAACACTTATTTATTGCTTCTACGCACAATTACTTATTATTCTTCACAGAACAAGGTCGTTGCCATTGGTTAAAGGTTTACGAAATTCCGGAAGGAACCAGAACTTCTAAAGGAAGAGCTATTCAGAACTTAATTAACATTTCTAAAGAAGATAAAGTTAAAGCATTTATCAATGTTGATAATTTAACTGACGAGGAGTATCTAGCTAATAATTACATCATTATGTGTACTAAAAATGGTACCATTAAGAAAACTTTATTAGATGCTTACTCAAATCCAAGGGTTACGGGTATCAATGCAATTACCATCAATGAAGGCGATCAATTGTTAGAAGTATTATTAACAAATGGTCAAGCGGAAATTGTAATGGCATTAAAATCGGGTAGAGCAATTAGATTCAATGAAAGTACGGTTAGACCAATGGGTAGAACTGCTGCCGGTGTGCGTGGTATTACTTTAGGTGGAGCAACTGACGAAGTTATTGGAATGATTGGTATTAATGATCCTGCTACAACAGTGCTAGTAGTTTCTGAGAAAGGTTACGGAAAACGCTCTGATATAGATGATTATAGAGTTACTAATAGAGGCGGTAAAGGTGTTAAAACCATCAACATCACCGATAAAACAGGTAACTTAATTGGAATCAAAGCGGTTAACGAAACCGATCAACTCATGATTATCAATAAATCTGGCTTAACCATTAGAATGGAAGTTGTTGATTTAAGGGTAATGGGCAGAGCTACACAAGGAGTGAGGTTGATTAAATTAAACGAAGACGATGAAATTGCTTCATTGGCTAAAATTGCAGAAGTAAAAGAGGAGGAATTAGCCATTGGAGAAGATATTGATACTTCAAGTAATGAATCAAATGAACCAATTGATAATACTGACTATCAAGATGATACGGAAACAAGTACAGATACAGAAACCGAAGAATAATATCGCTTTTATGAAAAAAATAATCATATTGGCTTTGGGAATAATGGGTTATTACCAAAGTTTTGGACAAAATGCAGAAGTTGTAAATGCATTTAACTACCAGAAAAACAAAGAATATGCCAAAGCTAAAATAGCTATTGACAAAGCCGCGTTAAATGAAGAAACCACTATTAAACCAAAGACTTGGTATTATAGAGGTAATATTTATATGGATATTGTGGAAAGTCAGGATACTTTGATTTATAGATTAGATCCAGATGCACTTGTTAAAACCTACGAATCTTATTCAAAAGCTATTGAATTAGATCTTAAAAAGCAATACTATAACGATATCATCAATAGATTAAGGTATGTGCAAAATAGATTTGCAAACAATGCTATAGGAAACTATAAGGATAAAGATTTCGCGTCTGCTACTTTCAATTTTGAAACTGCAGTAGCTATTGGAGAAAAATATTTCAATAAAATTGATACTGGTTTGATTTATAATGCCGCCATTGCTGCACAAAATGCAAAATTAGTGTCTAAACAAAAAGAATTATTAGCTAGATTAATTACCTTAAATTACCCAGAACCAGAGATTTATAGATCTTTAGCAGGAGTGTACTTCGCAGAAAAAGATACCACAAAAGGCTTAGAATATATTGCTTTAGGACGTGTTGCTTATCCAAATTACAATGCATTAACCATAGACGAACTAAACGTTTATATGTCTAGAGGTCAAAGCAAATTAATGATTGAGAAAATGGAGTATGCTGCAGCGGCAGATTCAACCAATAAAACGCTATATTTTGCATTAGGGGCAACTTATGATAACTTGAATAAAAAGAGTAATGCAGAGAAAGCTTATTTAAAAGCAATTGCCATTGATTCTAATTATTTTGATGCATTATATAATTTAGGTGCGATGCACTATAATACTGCAGTTGAGATATTTAACAAAACAAATAATTTGCCAATGAGCAAAGAGAAGGAGTACAATGCAGGTAAATTGAAGTATACTAATTTGTTCAATAAATCTTTACCGTATTTAGAAAGAGCAAATAGATTGTTACCAAATGACATGAATACCTTGATTTCTTTAAAAGAGGTTTATGCTAAGACCAATAACTTTACTAAAGTAGCAGAGATCAATAAGAGAATACAATCTATGAAGGTTAAAAAGAAATAAGTCTAACAGTTAGTCAAAAGAAAAAAAGGGAAGCCAATGGTTTCCCTTTTTTTATGTCTAGTGATTTAGCCAGAAGAAAGACCTTCCATATCTTTCAAAATACTACTTAACATAATATTAATTATAAGACAAAAGAAGCAATTTGAAAATGCCTTTAATTAAGCTTAAAACTAGTTTTTGCTTGGTTTCCTTTTAAAGGATGGTTTAGCATTGAATTTAGGTTTGCTACCTGGATTATATGTAGGTGCTTCTCCAAATTTTTCAGGAACCGGATTTTTTGTAATTGTCATATTCAACAATTGCTCAATCGGTAAAAACTTATACTGATCTTTTGGAGTAATAAATGTAATGGCTGTTCCCGATTTATCGGCTCTTGCGGTCCTACCGATTCTATGTACATAATCTTCTGGATCTGGTGGTACATCGTAGTTCACCACTAAGCTAATACCATCTACATCAATTCCTCTAGATAAGATATCTGTACCAATTAGCATTTTAACTTCTTTGCTC
>JBILIO010000071.1:0-8706 GCA_044349915.1 Sphingobacteriales bacterium
GTTAGCAAGCGAAATAGTTAATGCACATATTCCAATTTTAAAACCTACAGATAGTACTGCAAGGGCATTGGCTATTATGCAAGATTATAAAATTTCGCATTTGGCTGTGGTGAGTAAAAATAAACTACAGGGATTAATTTCGGAAGAAGCTATTTTATCTTCGGCTAAACTAAACCATAAAATAGCCGATTATCAATTGGCTTTTTCACATCCATCTGTTTTAAGCACACAACATGTTTACGAAGTAATTGGCATCATGTCTGATTTGGGAATAGCAATTGTGCCAGTTGTAGATGCTGAAAACAACTACCTTGGTTTAATTACGCCAGCGGTATTTCTAAGCTTTTTTTCAGAAATAGCATCGCTTTCAAACCCAGGCGGAATTATTGTTTTAGAGGTTGGACAAAGAGATTATTCTTTAGTAGAAATTGCAAAAATTGTAGAATCAAACGATGCGAATATTTTAAGTTCTTATATCAGTTCAAAACCAGATTCTGTTAAATTAGAAATTACTTTAAAAATTGATAAGACAGAACTATCCAGCATCATACTTTCTTTTGAGCGGTATAATTACCGAGTGGTTCAATCGTTTAATCAACACAAACTATTTGAAGATTCGATGGATCGATTTAATTCATTGATGAATTATTTAAATATTTAACATGAGAATAGCAATATACGGCAGAAAATTCAACGATTCAGCCATTCAACACGTTCAACAATTAATTGATAGTTTTCTTGCTCATGAAGTGGAAATCACTATATACGCTGCTTTTCATGCTTACCTTATTCCAAGAATTCAATTGCCTGATAGTGTTAAATTATTTACCCAACACCAAGACCTACTGAATCAAGTGGATTGTTTAGTAAGTATTGGAGGAGATGGTACGATGTTAGATACCCTCACTTTGGTGAGAGACTCGGGCATTCCTGTAATAGGTATAAACATGGGCCGCTTAGGATTTTTAGCAAGTATTGCAAAAACAGAAATTGCAACTGCAGTAGATAGTTTAGTGAAAGGACATTTTACCATAGATAAACGTTCGCTTATTAAATTAGATTCAAATATTGAATTGTTTAATGGACTAAATTATGGCTTGAATGATTTAACCATTCATAAAAAAGATACTTCTTCCATGATTATTATTCATACTTATTTGAATGGAGAATTTTTAAACTCTTATTGGGCCGATGGTTTAATTATAGCAACGCCAACGGGCTCTACTGGTTACTCTTTAAGTTGCGGAGGTCCAATTATCTTTCCAAGCTCCGAAAATTTTGTCATTACACCTATCTCGCCACATAATTTAAATGTAAGACCAATTATTATTTCTGATAATCAAGTAATTACCTTTGAAGTAGAAGGCAGAAGCGCTCAATTTTTAGCAACCCTAGATGCCAGAACCGAAACCATTGAGTCTACAGTTCAATTGGCTGTTAGAAAAGCAGCTTTTCAAATCAATCTCATCAGGTTACATTCAGAAAACTACCTTGGCACACTTCGAAATAAATTGATGTGGGGTTTAGATACCAGAAATTAATCTATTTCGTTATTTTAGCGCATCTTAAAAAAATATGTTCCAAAGAATCGGCTTGTTTTTATTGCTTTTTTGCTATTCCCCGCAGTATTTACTTGCGCAGGAATGGGAATTTGGAGCATTTACAGGCGCTTCGGGCTATATTGGAGACCTAAATCCACGAAATCCCTTCAAATTTACAGACCAGGCAAACTCCTTCTTTTTGAAATATAATTATTCTCGCTTAAGTGCCTATAAAATTGCCATTACGCAAGCGGCTATTCAAGCTAATGATGCAAATTCTTCGAATGCAAGCCAAAAACAAAGAAACTTAAACTTTAATTCTGCCATAACAGAGTTAGCCCTATTATATGAGTTTAATTTTTTTGAATTTATTCCTGGGCAAAGAAAAAACAATTTTACCCCATACGCCTTTACTGGCATTTCTTATTTTACCTTTAACCCACAAACAAGTTACAATGGAATTACCTATAATTTAAGAGATTTGGGAACCGAGGGTCAAGGCACTAGTTTGAATCCAGCTAAAAAATATGGATCAGCTGCTATTGCCATTCCCTTTGGATTAGGTTTAAAGTATTCTTTTAAAAAAAATTTTATCATTGGGTTTGAGTTAGGGTATAGAAATACGCTAACCGATTACCTCGATGATGTGAGTGGGAAGTATGTAAATAAAACAGCATTAACATCTACTAACGGAACTATAGCAGCAGCTTTAGCAGACCGATCGGCAGATGTGAATCAAGGGGTGTACATTGGACAAGCAGATTTGCAAAGAGGAGATTTAAGCAGAAGAGATTTTTATATGTTTTCTGGTATTAGTATTTCTTATGCATTTTTACCAATTAAGTGTCCACCATTTAGCAATAAATAATGAGTAGCAAAGAACAAATAAAGATGAATGCTTTGCCTAGCCATATTGCCATTATTATGGACGGTAATGGTAGGTGGGCAAAAGAAAAGGGAAGGCTTCGGGTTTTTGGCCATCAAAATGGAGTGAAAGCGGTAAGAGATACCGTAGAAGCAGCGGCGGAGTTGGGAATTCAACACCTTACTTTATATGCTTTTTCTACCGAAAATTGGAATAGACCTAAATTTGAAGTAAGTGCTTTGATGGAATTATTAGTGGCAACCATTAGTAAAGAAACCAAAACACTCATGGAAAATAATATTCGTTTAAATGCCATTGGAGATTTATCGCAATTGCCTAAAAGTTGTTATGATGAATTGCAAGTTGCAATGGAAAAAACAAAGGGCAATAGTAGAATGACTTTGCATTTAGCCTTAAGTTATAGTGCCCGATGGGAAATAACCAATGCAGCAAAATTAATTGCAGCCAAAGTAAAAGACAATTTATTAGCGATAGAAGATATTGACGAAAATGTGATTGCGGATAGTTTAACAACTAAAGGTTTCCCAGATCCGGAATTACTTATCCGTACAAGTGGGGAGTACCGTATCAGCAATTTCTTGTTGTGGCAAATTGCTTATGCCGAACTGTATTTTACAGACAAACTTTGGCCAGATTTTAGAAGTACAGATTTATACGATGCAATAGTAGATTTTCAAAATAGAGAAAGAAGATTTGGAATGACTAGTGAGCAGGTTTCGGTTTAATGATTATTATGAAAAAAATACTATTACTAATTTCTATAGGTTTATTTGCAATGAGTGCATCATTTGCACAAATAAGAACTGCAGGTCAAATAGAAAATTTTGAATTAGATTATTCGAAACCGAAAGATTTCGAAATAGGAGGGATTACCGTTAGTGGCGTAAAATTCTTAGATAATTCGGCATTAATTAAATTAACAGGCATTGCAGTTGGCGATAAAATTC
Organism: Sphingobacteriales bacterium; assembly: GCA_044349915.1. Taxonomy (GTDB): domain Bacteria; phylum Bacteroidota; class Bacteroidia; order Sphingobacteriales; family Sphingobacteriaceae; genus CAIKLP01. The sequence goes on from JBILIO010000071.1 coordinate 3,375, forward strand.
AAGTACCTGGCGATAAAATGTCTGGTGCTATTCATAAACTTTGGAAACAAGGTTTGTTCGACGATGTGCAGGTAAATGTTTCGAGGGTAGAAGGTAATTTAATCTTTTTCGATATTGTGTTAAAAGAGCGTGCAAGGTTATCTCGCTTTTCTTTTAGTGGAATTAAAAAATCAGAAGCAGACGAAATCAGAGAAAAAATAAAATTAATTTCTGGCAAAGTAGTAAACGATAATTTAATTAATAATACTAAAAATAATATCAAAAAGTATTTTTACGAAAAAGGGTTTTTAAATGCAACCGTATCTATCAAAGAGTTTCCGGATAGTATTTTATCGAATTCTGTTTTATTGAAAATTATTATCGATAAAAATCAAAGAGTAAAAATTAACCAAATTAACATTACAGGAAATGTGAGTCTTTCGTTAAAGAAAGTAAAAAAGGCATTGAAAGAAACCAAAGAGAAATCGAGTTGGAATATTTTAAGTTCTTCTAAATTTCAAGAAAAAACTTTTGAAGAAGACAAAGCATTACTTGTCGAAAAATACAACGAATTAGGCTATAGAGATGCCTCAATTACTTTCGATACTGTTTATAAGTTCGATGATAAATCTATCAATATAGACCTAACTATTCACGAAGGCCCTAAGTATTATTTTGGTGATATTAATTTTATTGGCAATACAAAATATAGCACCGAAATGTTAAAAGCAATTTTAGCAATTAAGAAGGGCGATATATACAATAAAAAAGTTTTACAGACTAGACTAGAAATGAATCAAAGCGGTCGTGATGTGGCTTCGCTTTATTTAGATGATGGTTATCTTTTCTTTAACGTAGAGCAAGTAGAAAAATTAGTTTATAACGACACCATAGATATGGAGTTGGTATTAAGAGAAGGCCCGCAAGCTATTATCGACAAAGTAATTGTGAAAGGGAATGATAAAACAAACGACAAAGTGGTTTATCGTGAAATTAGAACAAAACCAGGACAAAAATTTTCTCGTCAAGACATTATTCGTTCGCAAAGAGATTTATCACAATTAGGCTATTTCGATCCAGAAAAAATTGGAATTGAACCAAAGCCAGACGCAGCCAAAGGAACCGTTGATATTTTATATACTGTAGTAGAAAGACCTTCCGATCAAATAGAATTATCGGGTGGATTTGGTGGAGGAAGAGCAGTAGGTACCTTAGGTTTAACTTTAAATAATATTTCCTTGAGAAATATGGCCAAAGGTAAATTTGATCCAATTCCAACAGGAGATGGACAAAAATTAACAGTACGTGGACAAACGAATGGCTTGTTTTATCAATCCTATAGTTTATCGTTTTCGGAGCCATGGTTAGGTGGTAAAAAACCTAATTATTTTACTGCAAGTATTTTCAGAACAACCCAGTCAAATGGATTGAGCAAAACTGATCCGAAGCATACATCTATTATAATTAATGGCGTGAGTATGAGTTTAGGTAGAAGATTAAAATGGCCTGACGACTTTTTCTTGATTAATAATTCGGTGGCCTATCAACAATACGATTTAACCAATTACGGCGGTTTTTTATTTAAAAGTGGCATAGCAAAAAGTATTAGTTTTACGAATGTGATTTCTAGAAATTCGGTAGACCAACCAATTTATCCACGTTCGGGCTCAAACATTTCTTTATCGCTTCAGTTTACACCGCCATTTTCTTTATTTTCCACAAAAGATTATACAGATGCAAGTCCAACAGAAAAGTATAAATACATTGAATACCATAAATGGAAATTTGATGCTTCTTTGTTTACTAAATTAGTAGGCGATTTAGTGTTGAATACCAAAGCGCAATTTGGTTTTTTAGGTTTTTATAACAAACAAATTGGCGTATCTCCTTTCGAAAGATTTAAATTAGGCGGAGACGGTTTAACAGGCTTTGATTTTTTAGCTGGCTCCGAGGTAATTGGATTAAGAGGGTATCAAAATAATTCCATTGTGCCTTTTGCAAATTATGGTGCGGTGGGTGCACCTATTTTTAATAAGTTTACCATTGAATTAAGGCATCCTATTACTATGAATCAATCTGCTACCATATATGGTTTAGTTTTTGCTGAAGGTGGTAATACCTATGCAGCATTTAAATCCTTCAGTCCTTTTAATTTCAAGCGTTCTGTAGGTGCGGGGGTAAGAATATTTCTGCCAATCTTTGGTTTACTTGGATTAGATTATGGTTATGGATTTGATGACATTCCAGGTAATCCTGGAGCGAATGGCGGGCAATTTCATTTTTCTATTGGACAACAGTTTTAAACATAAAATAACATGAAAAAAAGCGTATTAATTATTTTCTTTTTGTTGACAGCGGCATTTGCAAATGCCCAAACAAAATTTTGTTTTGTAGATACAGATTATATCTTAAAACATATTCCAGAATACAAAGCAGCCCAGCTGCAATTAGATGATTTATCTGCACAATGGCAAAAAGAAGTGGATGCCAAATATGTAGAAATCGAAAAATTGTACAAATCTTATCAAGCCGAGCAGGTTTTACTTGCCGACGATTTGCGTAAAAAAAGAGAAGATGAAATTGTTGATAAAGAAAAACAAGTCAAAGAATTTCAGAAAACAAAATTTGGTTTTCAAGGCGAATTATCAAAGCAAAGAGAAGAATTAATTAAACCTATTCAAGATAAAGTTTTTGAGGCGGTAAATAAATACGCAGAACAATATACTTACGGTGCTATTTTCGATAAAGCAGGAGATGCTACTATGTTGTATACTAGTGGAAAATTAGATAAAAGCAATGATATCATTATTGCCCTAGGCTATAAGCCAGGCGACCAATCTGGCTCAAAACCAAACGAAAAACCATCAGAAAAGGGCAAGACTATTGATCCTAAGAAAAAATAAATTGTATATTGCATCATTAAAAAAATCTATATGAATCCATTTGTTAAAATCACATTAGTAAGCGCAATTTGCCTGTTAGGCACTTTGTCATTAAATGCACAATCAACTAAGTTTGGGCACATCAATTCTGCAGAATTATTAGCATCAATGCCAGAAATTAAAGTGGCAGATAAAACTTTGCAAGATTTCAATGCAACTTTAGAGGCGCAATTGAAAACCATGACAACAGAATATCAAACAAAAGTTCAAGCTTATCAAGGACAACAAGCTGCCATGGCCGATCCAATTAAAGAAGCTAAAGTAAAAGAAATTACAGACCTCGAAGCTAGAATTCAAGAGTTTCAACAAACTGCACAGGAGTCTGCTGCTAAAAAGAAAGAAGAATTATATTCTCCAATTTTAAAAAGAGCAGAAGCCGCAATTGTAGAAGTAGCAAAAGAAAACACCTATGCATATATATTTGATACGAGTGCAGGAGCAGTTGTTTATGCACAAACTTCAGACAATGTAATGGATATTGTAAAGAAAAAGTTAGCAGCTATGCCTGCTGCAGCGCCTGTAATGGCTGCACCTGCAGTAAAGCCAGTGTCGCCTAAAAAGTAATTAAAATCACCATTTTTAAAGCCCCTTATTCCGATAAGGGGCTTTTTTTATGCACAAATTTCCTACATTTGATAGATTGTAAAAAAATATGGCTTTCTATTTTATTTCTATCGTTTTATTAGGCTTTATTGCAGTTTATGCATTAATGGCCGTTTGGGCAGAACGCAAGATTTCTGCTTGGATTCAAGATAGGGTAGGGCCAGTTGTGACTGGTAAATACGGTTTATTGCAAACATTTGCCGACATTTTTAAAATGTTGCAAAAGGAAGATATTACCCCAACATTAGCCGATCAAAAACTATTTCTTGCGGCGCCAATACTGGTATTTACTGCAGTATTTATGGGTTTTGCGACCATCCCATTTTCGCCAACCTATATTAGCTCTTCTATCAATATTGGAATATTTTATTTATTGGCAATTGTTTCGATTGAAGTACTTGGCATATTAATGGCGGGTTGGGCATCTAATAATAAATATGCTTTATTAGGATCTATTAGATCCATTGCTCAAATTATTTCCTACGAAATCCCTGCAGCCTTGGCAATTCTTTCGGTAATCATGCTCTTTCAAACTTTAAATCTGCAAGAGATTTGCATGCAACAAGGAATTTTGAGCAAACAAAAGCTATACTTTTTTGGTTTTTGGGAGGTAAGTAAAATTGGTGGCGTATTTGCTTGGACTATTTTTCAAGCACCACATTTATTCATTGCATTTATTATTTATTTTATTGCATCCTTGGCAGAATGTAATCGAACACCCTTCGATATACCAGAAGCTGAGTCGGAATTAGTAGCAGGTTTTCATGTGGAGTATACCGGCTTTAAATTCGGCGCTTTATTTTTAGCAGAATATGCGATGATGTTTTTGGTATCGATGATTGCAGCGGTATTATTTTTCGGTGGTTGGAATACGCCTTTACCTAATTTGGCTTCGTTTGCTTTAGCAGATTATACAACTGGAACTTATTGGGGGATTGTTTGGATATTACTCAAAGCCCTTAGTTTAGTGCTTTTGCAGGTTTGGATTCGTTGGACTTTTCCGCGTTATCGTATGGATCAGCTCATGACATTGTGTTGGAAAGTATTGATACCACTTTCATTTGTGTTGGTTTTATTTTCTGGAATTTGGAAATTATTTATACTCAATTGAGGAAGAAAAAAAATACATATCTATTAATTAAAGGTTTGTTTAAAGGATTAGCCATTACGCTAAAACATTTTCTCAAGCCTAAAAACCGTGTCGATAAAGGAATTCAATCGGAAGATTATTTTAGTCAAAGAACGGGAAGCTCCACACTCAGGTATCCTGCCGACCAAATTCCCGTACCCGAAGTAGGGCGTTATCAATTGGCCATAGAAATGGACGATTGTATTGTATGTGATTTATGTGCAAAAATTTGCCCAGTAGATTGTATCGATATCGAAGCAATTAAAGCAACAGAAGATATTGGTAAAACTTCCGATGGAACTACTAAGCGCTTACATGCAGCCAAGTTTAGCATCGATATGGGTAAGTGTATGTTTTGTGGATTATGTACGGTTGTATGTCCTACAGAATGTTTGGTTATGACCAACGAATACGATAGAAGTTTTACCGATCCTCAAGAGTTGAATTATGTTTTTGCAGAAATGTCGGAAGCGGAAGCCGCACAAAAACGCGAATTAGCCGCAGCAGCAGAACAAGCTAAAAAAGACGCTAAAGCCGCTGCACTAGCTCAATCTGGGATGAATAAGGAGGGGCAAATATGATCAATCTTGTATTTTATTTTTTTGCTTTTTTGGCCATTGCCGCTGCTTTGTATGCCGTAAGTACCAAGCAAATTATTCGATCGGTATTTGCCATGTTT
>JBILIO010000072.1:0-8692 GCA_044349915.1 Sphingobacteriales bacterium
TCTAAAAAGTCGGCAACGCGTCCAGCTTTTTCTAATTCTGGGTTGAATTCATCTGCAGTACCTGGCACAATTACATCCGACCAAAATTCTTTTTGTAATGCACGAACATCATCGATTGATTTTTTTAATCCCGCTTCGGTTCTAGACATACCGCATTCGTTCCAGATAATCTTTCCTAATTTCTTGTGGAAATAGTCTACCGATTTGGTGCCTTTGATAGCCAAAAATTTATTTAATTTTTCTTGTACCGCTTTTTCTGCTTCTGAAAAAGCTTCGTGATTGGTATCAATCGATTTGGTGCTAATTTCTTTCGATAAATAAGAACCAATAGTATAAGGAATAACAAAGTAACCATCGGCTAAACCCTGCATTAAAGCAGATGCTCCCAAACGATTCGCACCATGATCTGAGAAGTTAGCTTCTCCTAATGCATATAAGCCCGGAACCGTAGTCATTAAATTATAATCTACCCATAACCCCCCCATCGTATAATGTACTGCTGGGTATATACGCATCGGTGTTTCGTATGGATTTTCGCCAGTAATTTGTTGATACATATCAAACAAGTTGCCGTATTTTTCTTTCACCACACCTTTACCTAATTCACGAATAGTATGTGCATCTGGATTTTCTAAACCTTTTTTGCTGGCTTCAATTTTACCATAACGATCCATGTTAAAAGCAAAATCTAAATACACCGCCATTTTAGAAGTGCCTACGCCAAAGCCTGCATCGCAGCGCTCTTTAGCGGCTCTAGATGCCACATCTCTGGGTACTAAATTTCCAAATGCAGGGTATCTTCTTTCTAAATAATAATCTCTTTCTTCTTCAGGAATATCGATTGGTTTTCTGTTGTCTCCTGCTTTTACAGGAACCCAAATTCTACCATCGTTTCTTAAGGATTCCGACATCAATGTTAATTTAGATTGATGATCGCCAGAAACTGGAATACACGTTGGATGGATTTGCGTAAAACAAGGATTAGCAAAATGTGCTCCTTTTTTATGTGCCTTCCAAGCCGCAGTTACGTTAGATCCCATGGCATTGGTCGATAAATAAAATACGTTTCCATAACCACCGGTACATAATAATACCGCGTGTCCAAAATGTCTTTCTAGTTTTCCTGTAGTTAAATCGCGTGCAATAATACCACGACATTTTCCATCAATGGTTACTGTTTCTAACATTTCGTGGCGTGCATACATTTTCACCGCACCCATTCCAATTTGTCTTTCTAAAGAAGAGTAGGCACCCAATAATAATTGTTGTCCTGTTTGACCTGCTGCATAAAAAGTTCTTTGCACTTGCGTGCCACCAAACGATCTGTTAGAAAGCATTCCGCCGTATTCTCTTGCAAATGGAACACCTTGCGCTACGCATTGGTCAATGATGCCCGAACTTACTTCTGCTAAACGATACACGTTTGCTTCTCTTGAACGGTAATCACCTCCTTTAATGGTATCGTAAAACAATCTGTATACAGAGTCACCATCGTTTTGGTAATTTTTTGCAGCGTTAATTCCACCTTGTGCAGCAATAGAATGCGCACGACGAGGAGAATCTTGAAAACAAAAAACTTTTACTTTATATCCTAATTCTGCGAGCGAAGCTGCAGCCGAAGCACCTGCTAAGCCTGAGCCTACCACAATCACTTCTAAATTTCTTTTGTTCGCCGGATTCACTAATGGAACCGAAGAACGAAACTTGGTCCATTTTTGTTCTAATGTTCCTTCCGGAATTTTTGCATCAAGTATTGACATATATAACAATCTTAATTTTTAACTTATTTAATTAATCCCATGTAAATTGCAATGGGCATTGCAGCAAATAAAACAGGTAATACTATGGAAATAATCACACCTGTTTTTTCGATCATTGAATTGTATTTAACATGGTTCCAGCCTAATGTTTGAAATGCCGATTTGAATCCATGCAACAAATGATATCCTAAAGAAACCATTGCTAAACAATATAAGATAACCACCCACAATTGTGAGAACACTTCTTTCATTTCATTGAATAATGTTTCTCTGCCACTGGTAATTTCGTCTGTGAATCTACTCACGACCCAAAAATGGCGTAAGTGTATAATCAAAAAGATCAATAAAATAGTGCCTAATAAACCCATAGAACGGCTGTACCATTTGCTATTTGCAGAAGGATTACTTGCTGCATAAGCTACGGGTCTTGCTTTTTTATTTTCACGAGTTAATATAGCTGCTTGAATAATGTGCCAAAGCAAACCGCCAAACAATACTATTTCCATTGCTCTAATCAACCAATTCTTGGCCATAAACTCTGCGCCAAGATTAAAGGTTTCTCCGCCATCATTCAAAAAGATGAGCGAATTCAAAAAACAATGAACCATTAAAAAACTAATAAGGAATAATCCGGTAATTCCCATTACCAATTTTTTTCCTAAAGATGACTTAAACATAGATGAAGAATTACTCATAATCGAATGCGTGATTTAGTGTTGCAAATGTATTTAATAAGGTTGGGTCATTTGAATGATAAAAATATTTAGATTGATTCTAATTAGTGATTAAATCCCTCGAAGAATTTAACAACTAGCCTGTGTTTTTGTTTTAAATTGCTATCAATCAGTTTGCTAAGTTTTGTTATTTAATTTTACCTCTGCCAGCGGCAAAATCTCTGATTTCATAATAAATCGGGCTGAATTGTTTAGCGGTATCTTGCGCCTCTATAAAGGTAATGGAATGAATGTCTCCAGCTTTTTGAAAGGCAATTTGTAAAGTCATGTTTCCAGTTGCATGATGTGATACTTGATTTAATCCAATTTGTTCGATTTTATCGAATAACATTTGTACAGAATCTAAGGTAGTTTGTCTAAAAAATTGCTGTTGCGCAGGCTTGCCTTTGAATTGATAAATCAAAGCTATTTCTCCGTTTCTGTCTATTGAGTAACCGCTTACATTACCTGTAAAACCGCCAGCTCTAGACACCCTTAGCACATCAAAAGAATAATTTTTAACGGGTGTTTTATGAATGGCACAAGCACTAAAAAAAACAATTAAAATTACCAGTAGCTTTTTCATTTTTTAAAGATAAACATTGTTTGATATTTAATTTATTCTATGTTAATCGGCTGCAATGGCAAGCTTGGCAAGACTTTCGCCGGTTTTGCTACCCATTGCAATACCCATGCCATTACACCTCACCGCAACGTATACACCTTCAGAAAATTTTTCGATAATGGGTTGCAGCTGATCGCCAAATGCCATAATACCCGACCAAGCATAATCAATTTCAATAGGTTGATTGGGGCAAATTTTATCGAATAGCAAAGCTTTTAAACTGCTTAAAATATTTTCGGTGTTATGCATTTCGGTACTTTGTTCTTGTTCAAAAAACAAATTGCGTCCGCCGCCAATTAAAATTCTATTATCAATATTTCTAAAATAAAAATAGCCTTTTTGATAATGAAAGGTGCTATTAAATTTTATATTTTGAATGGGTTTGGTTATGAGCACTTGCCCTCTACCCGGCACTATGCTTAGGTTTGGGAGTAGCTGTTTAGCAAAAGCATTGGTTGCTATTAATATTTTTTTTGTATTTATTTCGAAGTTTGCTCCACTTATATTAACCTGGTTGTTTTGTGTTTGATAAGCCAATACTTCGGCGCCAAAAAATAGGTCTACGCCAACATTTCTCGCTTTTGCAATTAATGTTTGCATCATTTTTCCTGCATCAATTTTTCCTTCGTAGGCATTAAAAATTAAATGTGCTATTCCTTCAAATCCAAATTCGTTAATGCGCGCGTCGGCTATGGAGAAAATAGGGGTGCTTGCGCCAATATGTTCTTTTAATAAATCATTGTAATAATTTAATTTGGCAATGCAAGATTGGTAAAGTTCGGTTTCGTCTGGCGTAAATAGTTCATAACCGCCACACGGCTCAAAACCGATTTGTTCGGCACCCAAGGTGCTGATCAATAAATTTAATCCTTGCCATCTTTGTTGAATAACTGACAAAAATTCGGACTTGCTACAAGTTTGTTCCTGCTCTATTAATTCGGAAATACTCCCAAAACAGGCAAAGCCAGCATTTTTGGTGCTGGCGCCCGAAGGCAAGAAAGATCGCTCTAACAATACGACTCTGGCTAAAGGTTGCTCTTTTTTAAGCGTTATAGCAGCAAATAAGCCTACTATACCTGCGCCTACAATTACATAGTCTGCATCGGCCAAAAAACTAGATTTTTCCCAATATGACAGATTCATAAGACATAAAATGTTAAATTTGTGCTAAGTTAATAACCTTTTGTCATACTAATCAAATTGGCATTGCGTTTGTTTATTGAATATTAAAAAACACAAAATGGGACTACTTTATTTTTTAATGATTGCACTATTAATCATGAGCTTAATTGTAAGCTGGAGATTTAAATCAAAATTTAAGCAATACTCAGAAGTAATGCTTTCGAATGGTTTAGCCGGAAAAGAAATCGCAGAAAAAATGTTGGCCGATCACGGAATTACAGATGTAAAAGTAATTTCGGTAGAAGGACAATTAACCGATCATTATAATCCACAAGACAAAACAGTTAATTTGAGCCCCGATGTATACCACGGACGCTCTGTGGCTGCGGCGGCTGTGGCTGCTCACGAGTGTGGTCATGCGGTGCAACATGCAACTGCTTATAGTTGGTTGCAATTTCGTTCGGCAATGGTGCCGGCATTAACCGTTACTTCTAAATATTTAACTTGGGTATTAATTGGAGGCGTGTTAATGTTAAACACCTTTCCGGCCTTATTGGGCATTGGCGTATTAATGTTTGCCTTAACCACTATTTTTAGTTTTGTCACCTTGCCTGTAGAATTTGATGCAAGCGATCGAGCAATTGCCTGGTTAACCAATAAAGGAATTACCATTCCACAAGAAACCGAAACCGCTAAAAAAGCTTTAAAATGGGCTGCTAGCACCTATGTAGTGGCTGCACTTTCGTCATTGGCAACGCTATTATATTATGCAAGCATGTTGCTTGGCAGACGCGACTAAATTTATTTAAAAATATAAAAAAAAGGAGCTTATTTTTTAAGCTCCTTTTTTTTGTTTAATTCATTTTAAATGGACAGAGTAAATCAAATTCCGGAATAGTTACATTGAATCGTTCTTGGTCTACCATTCTTAAAAAAGTATAGGTTCCCCACATTTTTCCTATTTCTGTTTTCAAATTACACCCCGAAATATAATTATACGATTGCCCTGGTTCTAAAACTGGTTGAAGCCCCACAACACCATCTCCCTCTACTTCTCGATGGCTGCCATTAGAATCAAAAATGTGCCAATGTCTGCTCAATAACTGAACAGTATAGGGTGTTAAATTTTCGATGGTAATTTGATATGAAAACAAAAAAATACCATTTGCTGGATTAGATTGTTCCGCTTGATAGGAAGTTTGTACACTTACTTTTACGCCTTCAGTAATTTTTGTTTGCATTAAAATTGATTGCTGATTTTGTAAATATAAAATTTTGTTTTGTATACAGAAATAATTTTAGGTTAAGCGCCTTGTAATAAATTTGCCTCTAAAATTTCTTCTAAAATTTCTTCGAGTTCGCTCAGCATTGGACTGTTAACCAGCCTGCTTCTAAACTCGCGACTATTGTCTAATCCTCTGAAATAATTGGTATAGTGCCTACGCATTTCGAATATGCCCGTTTTCTCTCCCTTCCATTCTATAGACTTGAGCAAATGCGTGTGGCAAGTGGCCACTCGTTCTGCTAATGTTGGTGGGGCTAAAAATTCGCCGGTTTGATAATAATGTTTAATTTCTCTAAATATCCAAGGGTTGCCAATGGCAGCACGGCCAATCATTACGCCATCTACTTCGTATTCTTTCATCCAAAGCATTGCTTTTTCGGGCGAATCAATATCTCCATTTCCAAAAATTGGAATGCGCATGCGCGGATTTTTCTTTACTTCTCGAATCAGTGTCCAGTCGGCTTGGCCTTTATACATTTGTGAACGTGTTCGACCATGTATAGTTAAAGCCTGAATACCCACATCTTGCAAACGTTCGGCCACTTCAACTACATTTTTTGTATCGTCGTCCCAGCCCAATCTGGTTTTTACTGTTACAGGCAAATGTGTTGCTTTTACAACAGCCTCGGTCATGCGAACCATTTTGTCGATGTCTTGCAATAGGCTTGCGCCTGCGCCTCTACAAGCTACATTCTTAACTGGGCAACCATAATTAATATCAATTAAATTTGGGTGGGCCTGCGTCGCTATTTCAGTCGCCTCGCGCATACTTTCAATATTACTCCCAAAAATTTGAATGCCAATTGGACGCTCATATTCAAATATATCGAGCTTTTGAACGCTTTTGGCGGCATCTCTAATTAAGCCTTCCGAGGAAATAAATTCGGTATACATCAAATCCACTCCGTTTTGTTTACAAACAAAACGAAAAGGCGGATCACTTACGTCTTCCATCGGCGCAAGCAATAAAGGCATTTCACCCAATTCGATATTTCCTATCTTTACCATCAGTTTACAAAAGTACAAATTAAACAAAAGCGATTTTATAATGCGCCAAGAAAAATCTGTCGGTTACCGATTTGCCATGCTTTTACTCTTAATGATTGCTGGGGCAATGTTGGGCTATATCATTGCGCTAACAAGCATTCCGCTTGTATTTCAAATTCCTTTTTCTGCATTAATGGATGTTTTAAACATGGATAGTGGGCTCGAAATTACCCCTGCAGTTTTAAAATATGTACAATTAATTCTTGCTACTTTTGTTTTTATTGTGCCCGCAAATGTCTATTCCCATTTATTTTCAGACAATACGTTTGTGTTTTTTGAATTTAAAAAACCGAGTCTTGTGTTTTTATTTTTTGCTGCATTATTGTGGCTATTTACATTACCCATCATTTCTTTTTTAGCCGATATAAATAATAAAATAGCCTTTCCAACTAGTTTTGCTGGTCTTGAAAATAGTTTTCGCCTTGCCGAAGCGCGGACAGAAAATGCCACTCGGTTTTTATTGAATGTCACTAGCTTTTCGGGCTTAATGGTTAATTTATTGGTGATTGCTGTTGTTGCGGCGATTGCCGAAGAGTTAATTTTCAGGGGGATTATTCAAAAACTATTATTCGAACAAAGCAAGAATATTCATTTGGCGATATGGTTAACCGCATTGGTATTCAGTCTATTTCACTTGCAATTTTTTGCCATCATTCCTCGAATAGTACTTGGTGCGGCATTGGGTTATACTTTTTATTGGAGTAAATCTATTTGGGTGCCTATTTTCTTTCATTTTATCAATAATGCCAGCATTGTGTTTGCAAGTTATTTATTCCAAAAAAAGCTTATTGCGACCGATCCTAACGAAATAACTTTTTTTCCAAATTCGGTTTTATTTGTAGCATTTATTTGTAGCATTGCAATGGTATATTTTTGGAATAAAAGAGCAAAATAACATGGAAAAAGATTGGGCAAAAGTTTACGAATCGACCAATACTTTTGCAGCAGAATTAGTGCACACGGTTTTAAAAGACCACGCCTTTAATCCTGTTTTAATAAATAAAAAAGATTCCTCTTATTTAAATTTTGGCAGTAACGAAATTTTTGTGCATCAAGATTTTTATAACGAATCCATTCAGCTTATCAATGAAAATAAATTATGAATAACTTTGTAACACGCGTAATTACTGCAACAATCTTTGGGGCGCTATGCCTTGCTGGCATTTACTTTAACGGCGCCATTCATTTATTGTTTTTACTCTTCAGTGTTTTAGCATTAAAAGAATTTTACGGATTAATTTTTGTCGATAAAAAACCAAACAGTATTGCTTTAGCTTACTTCACGGGTATTGGATTTTTTATTTTAAACACCTTGGTTTTGTATGCTTCTTTACCCTTCAAATATTTGTCTTTAGCCATTGTTCCGCTCTTGCTTTTATTTATCAACGAACTATACCAATTAGAAGAATTTCCATTTAGTAGCCTTGCAAAAAAAATACTAGGAATTGTTTATGTAATTGTGCCCTTTTCGTTGTTTTGTGCATTAGGCTATTTAACTAACAATGGCTATCATTACGAATTTCCATTGGGTTTTATCTTGTTTTTATGGGCAAGCGATTCAGGTGGGTATTTATTAGGAATTACCATAGGTAAGCATCGATTATTTGAAAGGGTATCGCCTAAAAAATCTTGGGAAGGTTTAGCAGGAAGCATTTTACTTAGTTTATGCACTGCTTATTTTTTCGCTAGATTTTTCCCAGAAACGCCTGCCAATATTTGGTACACGATGGCGATTTTGGTCGTTATTTTTGGCACTTTAGGCGATTTAGTCGAATCTTTATTTAAAAGAAGCATCAATATAAAAGACTCGGGCAGCATTTTACCTGGTCATGGAGGCGTTTTAGACCGTTTCGACGGGCTTTTTATGGCAGCACCAATAGTTTATACCTATTTATTGCTTTTTTTATAAATTCGCGCATATTTAAATCAACAACATGACTATTCACAGAGAAGGAATCGCATCTATTATTTTAGCAATTGTATTTGGCATTATAGTGAATGCTGCAACCTATTACCTTACACCCAATACAGAGTGGGTAAAAATACTGGGCTATGTGTTGTCGGGCTTGATCTTGGTTATTATTTTACAGTTTTTTCGCTTGCCAATCTTCCCTATTCAACAAAACGATGCCATTGTATT
>JBILIO010000073.1:0-8453 GCA_044349915.1 Sphingobacteriales bacterium
AGACATCTTGTGCATGTAGGTTTTGCCTTATTATTGTTTGGCGTGATAGTACTTTTTAAATCAATCAACGACCAAGCTGTTGTCGGCAAACTATTTACTGTAGCAGGTTATACCTATGGGCCTTTATTAGGATTGTATGCTTTTGGTCTATTTACTAAACATGCCGTGAAAGATAAATTAGTGCCCATTGTGTGCATACTCTCTCCCATTTTATGCTATATCATTAATAACAACAGCCAGCAATGGTTCAATGGGTATAAATTTGGCTTCGAATTGTTAATTGTAAATGGTTTGATTACATTTATAGGTTTACTGATTCTTAGAAAAATTAAAAAAGAAAGCATATGACCGGAGATGATAAATTTAGAAGTGCGTTTGAAAATAAAAATTGGAATGAAATAAAAACCCAAAACTCTTGGCAGATTTTTAAAATCATGGCCGAATTTGTAGAAGGCTTTGAAAAGCTTGCAAAGATTGGGCCTTGCGTAAGTATTTTTGGTTCTGCTCGTACAAAACCCGATCACGAATATTATTTATTAGGCGAAGAAATTGCGCAAAAATTAACCAGAAAAGGCTACGGTGTGATTACCGGTGGTGGCCCAGGCATCATGGAAGCAGGCAACAAAGGTGCGCGTGCAACTGGCGGCAAATCGGTGGGCTTAAATATTGTATTGCCTTTCGAACAAACCCATAACCCATACATCGACTTAGACAAGCTGATGAATTTTGATTACTTTTTTGTACGCAAAGTGATGTTCTTAAAATATGCCCAAGGCTTTGTAGTTTTACCCGGTGGCTTTGGTACACTCGACGAATTATTTGAAGCGCTTACTTTAATTCAAACTAAAAAAGTAGCACAATTTCCGGTGGTACTTGTGGGTAGTCAATTTTGGACTGGATTAGTTGATTGGATCAAAGAAGTCATGCTCAAAAAAGAACAAAACATAAACGAAGATGATTTATTGTTGTTTTCGGTAGTAGATACCGCCGATGAAGCCGTAAACGCCATCATTGAGTTCTACGAAAAGTATGTATTGAAGCCTAATTTCTAGGCAAAAAACCACTATTTGTATATCCTTTTGACAATTTCGCTGTAAATTAACTGACAGCTTGGCTTTTTTTTATCTTTGGCAGAGAATTTGAAAAATGCCATATCGAAAGAATAAAGCTATAAATAAAGATATATGACCGAATCGACTGAAAATTTGACAAACGAGGAAGAAGCGCCAATTAATTTGGAAAACGCAGAAATTAATGCGGAAACGAATGCCGCTCAAAGCGAAGAGGAAATTTTAGACCCTCAGGTGCAAATAGATGCATTAAACGATAAATACCTTCGTTTATATGCCGAATTTGATAATTACAAAAGAAGGACCGCAAAAGAACGCATCGAATTATTTAAAACAGCAAATGCAGATGTAATTAAATCAATGCTTTCGGTATTAGATGATTTTGACCGTGCAAAAAAATCGATGGAAATTGCCAAAGATATAGATGCGGTAAAAGAAGGCATTCAATTAATTTACCATAAATTAAAAAGTACTTTACAAAGCCAAGGTTTAAGCGAAATGGAATCGGTAGTAGGCAAAGTTTTTGATACCGATTTACATGAAGCCATTACCAATGTTCCCGCGCCAAGCGAAGACCTAAAAGGTAAAGTAATGGATGAAGTAGAAAAAGGATATTTATTAAATGACAAAGTAATTCGTTACGCAAAAGTGGTAGTAGGTTCATAACATGGCAAAGAAAGATTTTTACGATATTTTAGGCGTGAGCAAAAACGCCGATGCAGATGAAATTAAAAAAGCATACCGAAAGGCGGCTATTAAATTTCATCCCGATAAAAACCCAGGCGATAAAGCTTCGGAAGAAAAATTTAAAGAAGCGGCAGAAGCTTACGAGGTATTAAGCAATCCCGAAAAGAAACAACGCTACGATCAGTTTGGACATTCGGGGCCTGGCGCCGGCGGTGGATATGGCGGCGGTGGCGGCATGAATATGGAAGATATTTTCTCTCAATTTGGAGATGTATTTGGTGGTGGCGGCAGCCCTTTTGAAAGTTTCTTTGGTGGCGGTGGTGGTGGTGGCAGACGCGTGCAAAAAGGAACCAACTTGCGAATTAAAGTAAAATTAACTTTAGAAGAAATTGCAAACGGTGCCGAAAAAACCATTAAAGTTCAAAAATTAAATTCGTGTAAAGTTTGTGGCGGATCGGGCGCAAAAGATAAAAACTCCTTCTCTAAATGCAGTACTTGTAATGGAGCCGGAAGTGTAAGAAGAGTGCAGAATACCATTCTTGGGCAGATGCAAACAACCACTACCTGCCCTACTTGTAACGGGGAAGGTCAAAAAATTACGGCTAAATGTACCGCATGTAATGGCGATGGCGTAGAAAGAGGAGAAGAAACTATAACTATTAATATTCCAGCGGGTGTAACCGAAGGCATGCAATTATCGATGAGTGGCAAAGGAAATGCGGCTCCTAAAGGAGGCATACCAGGCGATCTACTCATTGTAATTGAAGAGATAGAACACGAACAATTAAAAAGAGATGGCGTAAATGTGGTATTCGATTTATATATCAGTTTTATAGATGCGGCCATTGGCACGAGCGTAGAAGTTCCGACCATTGATGGAAAAGCAAGAATTAAAGTTGATGCGGGAACACAAGGCGGAAAAATTTTAAGATTAAAAGGGAAAGGCATCAAAGATATTAACTCTTACCATAGAGGCGATGAGTTAATACACATCAATGTTTGGACGCCTAAAGCCTTATCACGCGAAGAAAGAATTGCTTTAGAAGGATTACAAAACTCGGAAAATTTTAAACCGAGCCCAGGTAAAAATGACAAAGGGTTTTTTGAGCGCATGAAAGAATACTTCGAATAATAAAAAAATTTTATGTTAAGTATTAGGTCTATTGTTAAGGATTACGAAAACCACCGAGCATTAAATTCGGTGAGTATGGAAATTCCAAAAGGTAGTGTATTTGGACTTTTGGGCCCTAATGGTGCCGGAAAAACTTCTTTAATTAGGATCATCAATCAGATTACTAAAGCCGATTCGGGAGAAATTTATTTCAAAGACGAAAAGTTACAAGAAAAACACATTAGTAGTATTGGCTACCTTCCCGAAGAACGCGGATTGTATAAAAAAATGGGTGTGGCCGATCAAATTGTGTATTTAGCACAGCTCAAAGGCTTAAGTAAACAAGAAGCTGAAAAGCGCGCCAAGCAATGGTTTGAAAGGCTTGAAATGAAAAGCTGGTGGAATAAAAATGTAGAAGATTTATCAAAAGGCATGCAACAAAAAGTGCAGTTTGTGGCTACAGTTATTCATCAACCCGAATTATTAATTTTGGATGAACCATTTAGCGGCTTCGATCCAATCAATGCCGAAATGATTAAAAATGAATTCCTAAATTTAAACCAACAAGGTACCACCATTATTTTTTCTTCTCATAGAATGGAATCGGTAGAAGAATTATGTTCCCATATTGCCATCTTGAATCTATCAGAAAAAATGTTGGAAGGGAAAGTTTCGGATATTCGTAAAAAATACAGCAAAAACTGTTTTGAAATTACTTATAATAACGCCGAAAGTATTGATTTAAATGGATCTTCGGCTTTTCAAAGTATTGGAAACGCCAAAATCAAAGAAGGCAAATTTGTGCAAGAAATTCAGTTAAATGCAGGCTTTCAAATAAATGATGCGATTACTTTTTTAATGCCAAAAATTCAATTCAATGGTATCAAAGAAATCATTCCTTCAATCAACGAAATTTTTATCGACCAAGTTAAAAACGCTTAATTATTGAGATGAAAAAAATTGCTTTAATTATTCAGAGAGAATATTTGTCGAGGGTAAAAAAGAAATCTTTTATCGTCATGACTTTTTTAGGCCCTGTGTTAATCGCAGCGATGTATGCATTTGCCATCTTTCTTGCGGTTAACAGCGATGAAATGTCGGATAAAAAGAAGATTGTTGTTTGCGACGAAACCAACACTTTATCAAACATTATTAAAAGTAATGCGCAATACGATTTTGAATTTAGCTCGCTGAGTTTAGCCAGTTTAAAAAGCAATTTTGATTCGTCGGGCAATAGTTATTTATTACATATCCCGCAAAAAAGTAAAAACTTTGAAGGCGTACAACTCTATTCAGACAAGCAACCCAGCCTTGCCATAGTAAAATATATTGAAGATCAATTAGAAAATACTTTAAGCGATCAAAAATTAGCAGCAAAAGGCATTAGTAAAAAAATAATTTCTGAACTCGATTTTAATTTAAACATTGAAACCATTCGATTTACAGACGAAGGAGAGCAAGACGGCAATACAAGCGCCAGCTATATGATTGGCATGTTTAGTTCCATTTTAATTTATATGTTTATTTTCCTTTATGGTGTGCAAGTCATGCGTGGTGTCATTGAAGAAAAAAATAATCGAATTGTTGAAGTATTGATTTCTTCGGTTAAGCCATTTCAATTAATGATGGGAAAAATTGTGGGCATTGCCTTAGTAGGACTCACGCAATTTGCTTTATGGATTATTTTAACAAGCGCCATTACCGGAATTATTGGGCAAAAATTTGCGCAAGATAAAAGCAAACTCATGTCAATAGAAAAAACTATTGAAAGTAGCAATTCGGATAAAAGCGAACCTGCTGTAGCTGCAGGCGAAGTGCTGAACGCCTTGTCTACTATTAATTACCCATTGGTGATAGGTTGTTTTTTATTTTACTTTTTAGGAGGCTATTTATTATACAGTGCACTTTTTGCGGCCATTGGATCTGCTGTAGATAGCGAATCCGAAACGCAACAATTTATGATGCCGGTAACTATTCCACTCATTTTCTCTTTTATTATTTCTACCTCTACGGTGGTTAATAATCCAGATGGGCCAGTTGCTTTTTGGTTATCCCTTATTCCATTTAGTTCGCCCATAGTCATGATGGTTCGATTACCATTTGGCGTACCAACCTGGGAAATTATTACTTCTATGCTTTTATTAATTGCCGGATTTTTTGGAACGGTATGGTTAGCTGCAAAGATTTATCGCACGGGTATTTTAATGGTGGGTAAAAAAACCAGTTGGAAAGAAATTGGTAAATGGATTTTCTATAAAAACTAAAAAATTGTTTTTATTTTTTGGAGTGCTTGATACAGTTTTTCGGTAGGTAATCCCATTACATTGGTATAAGAACCCTCGATTTTTTGAATCGCTACTAATCCTATCCACTCTTGTATACCGTAAGCTCCAGCCTTATCGTAGGGTTTATAATTTTCGATATAATGATTTATTTCTGCTTCACTTAATGGATTCATGTATACTTTGGTACAATCATGAAAAGTGATTAATTGTGATTGATATTGAAAAGCAACCGCGGTGATTACTTCGTGCGTATTACCGGCTAATTGTTGAATCATTTCTTTGGCATGTGCGGCATCTTTAGGCTTGCCTAAAATGTGCTGATGCTGTGCAACTATAGTATCTGCCGTAATTAATAATTCGTTTGCAGAAAGGCCTTTAAATGCCTTCGCTTTTTTACTAGCAATATGAATAGCTATTTGAATAGGTGTTAAATTTTCGGGGTAACTTTCTTCCACTTCTTGTACTTCTACTCTGAAGTCGATATTCATTAAGCCCAAGAGCTCTTTTCGGCGCGGCGATTGCGAACCCAATACAATTTGAAAAGGAAATTTCTGCATATTAATTTCCAGGGAAAAAGTTTAAAATAGGAATAGCAAAAACACCAATTACCATGGCTAATATTGCCAATCGATGCGCCCAAACACCTGCACTTGTTGTGTTTGAGAAGAGCAATGCAAACATGGCAATTAATAATGGGAGCTCTATACCAAGCAAAATAAATAATAAAGGTACATAGGCATGATTGGCATATTGTAATTGCTGAATAGAAGATAATACATAACAAATTAAGGCTACCAATGCCACTACTATCACTTTAGCCCATTTAACGCCCAGCACAATAGGCATGGTTTTGCATTTCAATCTGGCGTCGCCTTGCACTTCGTTAATATCTTTCAATATAGAAATAAGCATAGCGATTAAAAATACAACGACACTAAAGTAGCCGATTACTTTTAAGATTAATACCGCAATTAATTTATTTTCTATACTATAATATGCTTTGAAAATACTCGTTTCGAAAAGCACCACTAATAAAATTGGGAACACCGCTAATAGGCCTGCAACTATATTTCCAATTAAGAATTGTCTTTTGTAATCGGTAGAATAAAACCACAATAAGCCCGCAATTAACATCGGCACTAATGCCAAAACGCCTACTTTTAATTGAAAGGCTAAATAACTAAAAATGACTACGCCCAATAAACTAAATACCACATGCAAAGCCATAGCCACTCTGCGTTTGATAGCAATACCAATAATTACTTTTTCGGGTTTATTGACATAATCGATACGCAAATCAAAATAATCGTTGATGATATAACCAGCTGCAGAAATAAGTGCAGAGGCAATTAACAATAAATAAAAAGATTCGTTGCTTAAACTACTTACAAAACCATAGCTCGCCAACATGGGAAACAATAAAAATTGACGAATAAAATATTGAAGTGCCGCGATCAAAATTAAATTGGGCAAGCGAATCAATTTTAAAAATGGAACCATAGTTATGCAGAAGTAGTGGTATTACTAAATTCGTTATTCCAATCGTTGCGAATGGTCATTACTTTTTCGATGAAATCGCGTACACATCCTTCTCCCCCTTTTTGTGGCGAAACATAATGTGCAATGGCTTTAATTTGTTGCACTGCATCTGCCGGACAAACCGCTACACTCACCATTTTCATACATACTAAATCTGGAATGTCGTCGCCAATATAGGCTACTTGTGTTAAGTTTAAATGGTGTTGCTGTAAATAATTTGTGAGCACCGAAACTTTATCTTTTACCGCTAAATGAATATCGGTGATACCTAATCCATTTAATCTTTTGATGACAGTATTGGAGCCTGCGCCAGAAATCACAATTATTTTATATCCTTTTTTAATCGCTAATTGAATGGCATAGCCATCTTTGATATTCATGCGTCTTAATTGTTCGCCAGACTCAGATACATAAACAGTACCATCGGTGAGCACACCGTCTAAGTCGAGCACAAAAACGCAGATATCGGTTAGTCGATTTAAATAAGCCATAAAGTAAATATAAGCTTTTATTGATTATCTCTCCACTCGTATACCCAAGCAGATTGAATCATTTCTAAATAAGATTCGTTACAGGTTTCTTTGGTTCCTGTAAAATTAGGCAAAGTGAGCACCCATTCTAATAATTCGGTAAATCGAATTCGATATATTTTTGATTCAGAAAAATCATCTCCAAATTTTTCATATAAATGAATGGCAATGTCTTCGGTGTCTTTCCAGCCGTAGGTTAATTGAAATTTTTCGTCTTTCATTTGATTTGTTTAATGACCCATAAATCCCGATTGATCGGGTATTAATACTTCAAAATCGCCGGTTGTGGTAATGCATTGGCAACCCAATCTAGAATTGATGCGTGGGTTAACCGCACGATCTATAAAATCTTCTTCTTTATCCGAAATGTCTTGTAAAAACTCCATGCCTTTATTGACATATAAATGACAAGTACTGCAACCGCATACGCCTCCGCAATTATGTTGTAATTCTATGCCATTTTCCATGCATACATCTAATACCGATTCGCCTTCGGCAATGGGTAAAACAAGGCTAGGATGGTCTTTTTCTTCGAAATTTATAGTGAGGTTAAATATTTTCATAATAGTGTATAAATCTACAAAATGCCTTTTTTGTTTGATTAAACACAAAAATAAGAAAAAATAACAAATTAGAATGAATCTAATTTAGGATTTTTTATGGTTTTGGTTTTTGAATTTCTGCGGATAGTAATTGGTAAATCTGAGCCCATTGTGGATGCTCTTTAAGAAGCGCAATATGAGATGAAATTACCGCTTGATCATTTCGGATGGCTGGCCCCGTTTGTGCAGCTGCCGGCGACAAATGATTTAATTTTGCAACTGTTTCTTGAATTAAAGGCAATAATAATTCAAAAGGCAAATGTTGCTCTGCTAAAATTTCCGAAGCAATTTGATATAAATGATTCGTGAAATTGCAGGCAAATACGGCTGCTAAATGAATGTTTTTTCTTTGTTCGGAATCGGCGTATTGAAATGGCAACTGGATTTGCGCAGCTAATTTTTCGAGCGCTTGTTGAACTTCTTCAGAAGAAGATTCAATTAAAACTGGAAAAATTGATTGGCTTAAAGTCACCGATTTAGTGAATGTTTGCAATGGATAAAACACGCCATATCGATTGGTTTTTTCGGCAAAAATTTCTTTAGACATTGCGCCAGAAGTATGTAGCCAACAAAAGTTGTTACTTGCAGGAACCTCGGCTACACAGGCTTTGAGCGCATCGTCTGAAACT
>JBILIO010000074.1:0-8421 GCA_044349915.1 Sphingobacteriales bacterium
CTCATACGTGGAGGTAATAAAACTTTATTAGTAGCACTTACTTCCAGTATTGCAGATGAATTAGGAGTATTAGTTCCTATTCCTATTTGAGCAAATACACTACTTTGCAGAAAAATCAATACGATTGAAATTATTTTTTTCATTGATTTTTATTTTTAAAAATTCCTAGCAAATCGACAACGGTGATTGTTACTTTTTGGTTGACTCCATTGTACTTCATTATTATATAAATTAATTCGAGTTGCATGAGTCATATTTAATTCTGATGACGTCCAATAATAATCTCCTATGTAACCCAACAAGGTTTTACTAATGGCAATTTTTTGGAGTTCTGCAACAGAAGGTAAATACCAATCCGTATAGCCGTTTAATGTACTTTGCCTTGCTACAATAGCAGCATAAGGGCCAGTAGTTACCGTATTTAGTATTAAATTTGAATTGTTTAATCCAGCACCAAATGTGATAGCATTTGCACCTGTTAATATGTTATTTGGGCCCCATTCAATTGCAGCATTATCTGCTAATGCAACAATAATTCCATGCTTAACATTCGCATCGTATCCTGGATCGGTAGCTGTTAGAATATAAGCTACTTTTCCACCTAAACCAATTGCATTTATTGCTAATTTTTTGGTTAAGAAAAATGTTTCGGCTCCATAAACGGTAACACCTAAATTATTAGTAGCGTATGACCTTACATAATATTGAGTAGTATCTAACAATGAATTTATATCACTTGTAAAACTACCAGCACCAGAGCCCTCTGTTGTTTTACTTGACAATGATATAGTTGGATTTGTGGATGTACTCCAACAAACTCCTTTTTGTACAATACTCTGGCCATTATCTGATGTAATGTTACCACCAGAAGTAGCAGAAAAAAAAGAAATGTTAGAAACTGTTGTCGTAGCTGCAATTGTTGGATATACTGTACTAACAGAAGTACCATCAAAAGCAATCCAAGCAGAGCCATTATAATATTCCATTGCACCAATATTAATTTCACAATTCGTACACCAAACTTGTAAGCCCGTTGCTGGAGAAACAATTGCTTGCATTTGTGCATAGGACATCCTAGGCACTAAAAAACCTTTAGAATTAGACTGCATTTCAAAAGCAGCAGTTGGCAAAGGATTTGAATTGCCTAATATAGTTTGTGCATTTGATTTGAAAAAAACAAACCAAAGCATCAACATTAAAATTACTTTTTTCGAATTCATTTTTTTCTGTTTAAAAATACCTGATTGCCCTAACAAAGTCTGGCCCCATTTTACCTGACTGATCTTGTAATGCAGCATTCGTATTAATTTGTCGCCAAGCAAAATAATAGTCAACTTCAGAGGAACTCCAATAATATTCACTATCAGTTAATCCGCCTGCACTTACAGAAATTACAGACCTCAATGCAATGAGTTTACTCAATTCATCTTTACTCGGTAAAAACCAATCGCTATAACCACCACCAGCATATGATCTTGCTGCTCCAGCTGCATAAGTGGTACTTAAACCATATCTGGTAACCAAAATATTTGTATTGCTTAGTCCTGTTCCTAAAATAATGCCAGTAGCACCTGTTGTTTCGTGTGCTGATGCCCATTCTTTACCTGGACTCAATGCTTGATTTTCTGTTGCCATTATCAATCCGTGTTGTTGACCTACAACATAACCTGGATCAGTTGCACCGTATACATAGGCAACTTTACCACCTTGAAATGGGTTTCCAATTGCAACGCTTAAAGTTGTAAAAGAAATTTCAGGACCATAGCTAGTTCCAACAGCATTTGTAGCATAGGCCCTAACATAATAAGTGGTGATAGGCAATAAATTGGTCAAAGAACTTGAAAATGTAGTTATACCTGTTCCATCATTGGTTTTGGTACTTAATGCTATAGTTGGATTTGTAGCCGTACTCCAACAAATTCCTTTTGCAGTTATGCTGGAACCTCCATCATTTGAAATACTACCACCAGAGGTTGCTACATCATAACTAATAGCTGAAACGGTAACAGTAGTACTTACATCTGCTAAAGCATTTGCAGCAGCAGCACCAGATATATGCGTCCATTGAATATTATTAAAGACTTGCATTTCTCCAGTTGATCCGCAATTTGTACACCAAATTTGTGCACCAATTGGCGGATTACTTATTGATAATTTTTGAGTATAGGTTAATCTTGGAGGTAAGAAACCTTTAGTAGTTGAATTCAATGTTAATTTTGCACTTTCATCCGCAATACCAATACCAATACGATTTTGAGCCTGCAGCGTTTGTATAAAAAAAATGAAACAACTAATATAAATCAGCTTTATTTTAAACATTTTTAACAATTAAATTGATAACTGTTATGAAAAAAATCATAACGAATGCAATTCTAGAAAGATAAAAATCAAATAAAGAAAAAAGGGTAGTACATGAAAATGTACTAATTTTTGTGATGGTGGTATTTAGAAATTAATTCGCCTTTGCTGTTGATTTGAAGTTTTTTATACACTGTTTTGATGTATTTACGAACGGTATCGATGGAAATATTGTTTTCAAAAGCAATGAGTTTATAGCTTAAACCATCGACAATACCCTGTACGATTTGCTTTTCGCGTTCATTTAAATCCTCTACAATGGTATTTCTAGAATTAAAAAAATCAAATACTTTTCTGGCTATAACCGGCGTAATTGGTGAACCTCCATTCCTTAAATCAATGATTGCTTCTTTGATTTTTTCTAAGGGTGTTTCTTTACCTAAATAACCGTCGGCACCTGCTTGCAAGGAAAGAAATACACTTTCGTTATCATTATTGATGCTGAGCATTAAAATTGATACCTCTGGAAATTGATTTTTAATAATCGGAATTAATTCAATACCAGATTTTTTTGGAAGATTAATATCTAACACTATAATATCTGGCACAAGCAATAAAGTAGTATTTTCAAATTCTTCAGCAGTGCTGAAAACCGCTAGATTCGTAAATTCTGGTTGCGCTTTTAAATATTGACTTAATGCCAATTGTATATTAATTTCGTCTTCTATTAAGATTAAATTCATGTCGCAATTTAGGGCTATATTATTTCCAATTGACTAGTTCACCCATACATAAGTATGTACTATTTATAGATATTTTGTCAGGTGTAATTCATAATTATTAAGCAAATCGATTCGAAGATCCGCATTCATTTTATGTGCCCTAGAATGCATATTCTTCAAACCCATGCCTTGTTGAACGGCCATCTTAGCTATTCCGTCGGAGATAATAATTAGATTCAAAACATTGTCTTTAACCTGTAGTCGAACCTTTATATTTTGCGAATTGGCATGTTTCACAATATTATTAATTGCTTCTTTAAAAATTAAATAGGTGTTTTGTTTAGTAATTAAATCTACAAATTCATTACTATTCGAAATTGCATGTTTAAAATCAACAACAATTGCAGTATCCTCAAATATTAAATTTAAATATTCATTCATTCTGTCTATTAAATTTACAAAGCGTTCGTTTTGTGTATCAATACTCCAAATCACATCTCGCATAGTGGATACCGCCTCTCTACTTAAATTGGAAATCTTATTTAATTGTTCCGACTTGTTCTCTAAATTACTGCCTTGTAATAATTCCGCTTGCATGCCCACTGCAGTTAAAACACCACCCACCTCGTCATGTAAATCACTAGAAATTTGCATTCTTAATTGATGTATAGTTTTCATTCTATTTATTTTAAGATAGGCAAACAAAATTATCAGGGAAATTAGTCCTATTGAAACCATTGCGAAAAACCATTTTGTTTGATAAAAAATGGGCGCTTTTTCGAATGTAATGGTATTTTTCATTTCCATCCAATTACCATTACTCCCAGCCGCTTTTAAATGCAAGGTATATTTACCAGCGGCTAAATTGATTAACCTTAAATAATTACGATTGCCAATAAATACCCAATCTTTATCCACACCATCTAATTTGTAGGCATATATATTTTTCTCAGGTTGATTAAAATCAGTTAATCCAAATTCAAATTCAATTACAGTATTATTGCTAGGTATTTTTCGAATTTCTTGACTAAAATTTGAATATATTTTATGTTCAACTTTACCGTTTAAAGTATAAAAAGAAGCTATAAATGGAGATTGGGTGTTTTGTTTTGTATAATCACTTAGTTTAAAATCAATTAAATTGTAACCATTGATGCCACCCATAAACAATTTTTTCTCGGAACTTAAAAAAGTTGCTCCAGTATTAAATTCATTATGTGTTAAGCCTTGATCGGTATGAAAATTGGTGAATGTTTTGGCCGTAATATTAAAACAAGAAAGCCCAAAATAAGTGGCTATATAAATCTTATTTTCTTGAAGTGATAACCCTACTATTCTATTATCTGCCAAGCCATCTTGAAAATTATAGTTTTTATAAATTACGTTTTCACTAAACTGAAATAAGCCATCACCTAAAGTACCCAACCAAAAACAGTTATTTAAACTGTCTCTAATAATAGTAGTGATAGCTTGATTTTTAAAATTAAACAAGGCCACTATATGCATTTGTGCATCACATTTAAGTAAGCCTTTGTTGGTAGCTAACCAATAATTATTTTTAAATTTTAAAACTTGAGAAATACTGGCATCATTAAAATTCTTTTGTTGAAAAATTAATTCAAATGGCTTTAATTTGCTGGTTTTTTTATCGAAGTAATATAGACCACCATAAGTACCTAAAAGCAATCGATCTTTTTCGTTTAATAAAGAAATTACAAAACGATTGCTACGTATTGTTGGATCTGCATTGAAGACTTTGAGTTTTTTTGTTTTTAAATCATATAAGCCGAGCGAACCACCTTCGGATCCAATCCAGATTTTCCCTTTTTCATATGCCAAGGCAAAGGGAATATAATTTTTAACACTATCAATATAAAGCGGTATTGGCTGTTTGATGGTATAAGGAAATGGCAACTTATATAACCCTAAGTAAGAAGCGAAATACAAGTTTTTATTTTCATCTTCCGTCATTCCTCGAACACTTCTATTTTCTTGATTGGCCTTGATGAGTGAATGATTAAAAAACTGCTCAATTCGAAATTGACTAAAACTAGCTTTTACAATTCCATTATTGGTTGCTATCCAAAAATGTTTTTTTGATTTATGAATAGTATTGATACGAATGGTTTGCTCATTTAACTGATCAAATACATCATAAAAAGTCGCGTTTGATTTTTCAGTATGATATATAAAATCTAAACTTTTTTTTAAGATCCATGCTGAATTATTTTTTTCAAAAAACAAATCAATAGCATCCTTAAAATAATTTGGTAAATTAGCTTTTAAAGTGTGTGTAATCGTGTCAACTTTTTTAAATGTTTTTTCAGAAAGCACAATTAACCCATACTGTTTATGGAAATACAATTTATCTACATTCTGATTAGATTTTTGATAATATTTTACTGAATTATTCTTTAGACCAATGGCATATATTTCATCGAAACTGGTAGTAAACCATAAGTTTTGCTGATCATCTTCTACAAAACTTAACATTGGACTAAATTTACCACTCGGATTATATTCATTAGTAATTGGAGTAATTTCAAACTCGTTTTTTGCAATCCAACATAAACTCTGATAACTCCCAATGGCTATGCGACCATCTTTTAATTCATAAATAACACTAAGTTTAACCGATTTAGTTTTAATTCCTGGTAATTGAATTTTTCGAACATGGTAAGAAATGGTATTGAGTATAAACAAACCTTCGTCTGTTGTAATCCAAAGATTATTACCTTTTTCTATAATACCATTAACACTTAAATAGGCTAATTCAGATTGTGAGTCTAATAATTTAAAAGGGACGAATGTTTCGCCATCAAAACGACTCAATCCAGCCACTGTACCCACCCATAAAAAACCATCTTTAGCCTCGAAAGTAGTGAGTACATTTCTAGAACTTAAACCTTGTTCAACGCCAAAAACTTTTACATTACTTAATTGCTGCGCAGTTATACGGTTATTAAAAAGTAATAAAAGAAAATGGATTAGAATGATAATAAATTTATTCTGCATTATACCAAATTTGAATTGGCAAGCTAAGTATAACATTTAAATGTAGTGTCAAATCTGAAAGAAAATTAAACTAGGTTAATATTAATTTTTATCCATTTTTATCCATTATTAATATTTAATGAAAAAAAGGCATATATTGGATTATGCGAAACGATGGTCTCAAAAAACTTGTGGAAAACAGGTATGGTAAAAATATTGCATTCTCTAACGAGTGCGAAGAACTTTCGGTGCATATCAAAAAATCTATTCAAGCAATCATTAGCCCTCAAACACTGCGTCGATTATTAGGATTTATTGATGATGATGTGCAACCTTCTAAGAGAACACTGCACTATATCAGTATGTATTGTGGATTTCAAAATTTTCAAGAACTAGAAATAAATCTAAGTCATAAAACAAAAGAGACTGTAACAGAAAAAGTTGATCTAACTTTAATTAAACAATTTTACAATATTGAACTTCAGGATAATAATATTGACATTAATTACCAAAGAGCCTGTGGAAATATTGCTAAAATAATTCTCGAAAACCCGAGCTTGTTTGAAGAATTAGCAGGCTATTTGAGTAAAAATCCTGTTAGTCAAATTTATTTTTTCGAACGGTATCCATATATCTCTGGTTTATGTAATGGTTATTTAATCCATTTAAAAAAATATTTACAAGAAAAGAAAACCACCGAGGCTAAATTATTTGCTAACTGCTTATTTTTTTTAGGAGCCTATTTGTCTGGCAATATAAAAGATCAAAAAAAATATTTAGATGTTATCAATGCCATTCAAAATGTAGATAAATTGCACCCTTTCCCTATTGCAAGAAAAATAATGTCTAATGTTCTGTATGCCTATGAAATTAAAGACACGGGAAGCATTAAGCATTGGACTAAAATAGCATTTGAGCAAGAAAATAAATTTCAAATAGAATGGAAATCTAGAAGCATTTTTCCGTTCTACCACTATTTAATGGTTGATTGTTTTAACTTAATTGGCGACTATGCTACTTCTATGAAATTCGTAAAAATAGCTGAACTCGATTATAAAAGTTATAATGATGGTTCTATAGAAAATGGTTATTACGAAAGCTTTGATTTAATGAAAGCTATTTGCCTCTATCATTTAGGAGAAAAAAATGATGCCAAGCGAATTTTAAATAGAACCGATAGCAGTGCTTTACAATTTACTTTTCACGAATACCATTTAATACATCGGTTAAAGCTAGAAATAAAAATGTGCAGCAATACAAATAGTGTAAAAAAACAAAAACTCCAAAAAGCCTTAGCCGATTTAATTATTAAAACGGGATTTACTCAACTTGCCCTTTAATTCATTTTCCCTTTCCTATTAAATTTCCTTATTTTTGAAATATGGAAAACTTCAATATTACAGGCGAATACATTCAACTCAATCAATTATTAAAAGTGATTGGTTGGGCAAATGATGGCGCTGAAGCAAATCAATTAATAGACGATGGCATGGTTAAAGTAAACGGCGAAGTTGAATACAGACGCAGAAATAAACTACAACCTGGCTATAATGTATCCTTTAATGGAAAAAAAGTAGAGATTTTGGGTCCCGAATTAAAATAATCCCTTATTTTGTGTTTTAAATATTTGGCAGCAATTTTGCTGTTATTACAAAAAACACATTTTATGAAAAAAATTGTACTCAGTTTATTTTTATTATTCGTTGTATTTAGCGTTTTTAACTTATTAGCGCCTAATGCAATTTCTAATCCAACTGGTGCACCAGCTGGAAATACAGGTTCTCCCTCGGATGGTACTACATGTGCAGAATCTTGCCATGGTGGAAGTGCAGTTACACAAGCAGGTTTAATTACTTCTACTATTCCAACTGCAGGTTATACACCAGGAACTACTTATACTATTACTGCATCAATCAGCGGAACAGGAAATAAAGGATTTCAAGTTTCAGCCCAAAATACTGCAGGAACAGAATTAGGTTCTTTAATAGCAGGTTCTGGATCAAAAATTGTTGATACTAAATACATCACACACTCCTCTGCAAAATCTTCAACTGCTGCAACCTGGACTTTTCAATGGATTGCACCAGCTGCAGGAACAGGCAGTGTAACTTTTTATGGTGCATTTGCAATTACTCAAAGTACTACAAAGAAAAGCACTTTAGTAGTAAACGAAGCGGTAGTAGTGGCTTTACCAGTTATTACCAACTTTACCCCAACAAGTGCTTTAGCTGGCACTACGGTTACCATCACAGGTACAGGATTTACTGGTGCCACTTCCGTTAAATTTGGTGGTACGGCAGTAAGTTCATTTAATGTGGTTAATGCTACCACTATTCAGGCTATAGTAGCAAACGGTGCAACAGGCGATGTTTCTGTAACTACTGCTGCAGGAACAGCCACTAAAGCT